>JBDKRY010000281.1:0-2870 GCA_039683155.1 Proteiniphilum sp. | reverse complement strand
TTTATCCATCTCCTGGATGCGCTGCGCCAGCGAGTTCATGATTTTCCCATAGCTCGGCCCCAGATTCTTGAAATCGGGTTTTACCCGTTTTACCAGCATTTCACTGGCTGAATCCACGAAATGCAGCTCCTTCACATTCACCTCACTAAGAATGAGCGACTCAACGGACTGTATATTTCTCTTCTGCTCCTCATCCACCACCGGGATCATGATCCTGGAAAGAGGCTGACGTACTTTGATATTCACCTTACGGCGCAGTGCCAGGACAATAGAGGATGCCGTTTGTGCCAGATACATCTGCTCCTCGAGCGGCCGGTCGATGAATCTATTGTCGGCTTGCGGGAAATCGGCCAGGTGCACCGATTCAAGTTGCTCGCTGTTTGTGGCGGATATCAGATCGAGATACAATTTATCGGCATAAAACGGTGCTATGGGCGCCATCAGCTTTGCCACGGTCACCAGACACTGATACAATGTCTGGTAGGCCGACAGCTTATCATCGGTCATCTCACCGCCCCAGAAACGCTTGCGGTTCAGGCGAACGTACCAGTTACTGAGATTGTCGTTCACAAAGTCGGCAATGGCACGTCCCGCTTTGGTTGGTTCATAGCTGTCGTAGCCTTGATCTGCCTCCCGGATGAGTGAGTGGAGCAACGAAATGATCCAGCGGTCTATCTCGGGCCGTTTCTCCACCGGAATCTGCGGATACTGATCGCGGTAATCGTCCACATTTGCATACAATGCAAAAAAAGAATAGGTGTTGTAGAGCGTTCCGAAGAATTTCCGGCGCGCCTCCTCCACACCATCCATATCGAATTTAAGGTTGTCCCATGGCGCCGCATTGGTGATCATGTACCATCGGAGCGGGTCGGAGCCGTGCTTCTCGATGGTTTCAAACGGATCCACCGCATTTCCCAGCCGCTTTGACATCTTGTTGCCGTTCTTATCGAGCACCAACCCGTTGGAAACGACGTTCCGGAATGCCACACTCCCTTTTACCATGGAAGCGATGGCATGCAGGGTATAAAACCAGCCGCGGGTCAGATCCACTCCTTCGGCAATGAAATCTGCCGGAAACACTTACTGAAACTCCTCTTCCGAAATATGCGGATAAAAAACCTGTGCAAAGGGCATTGCGCCACTGTCGAACCACACATCGATCAAATCCGGTTCGCGCCGCATGGGCTGACCGCTGTCAGACACCAGCACAATCTGATCCACATAGGGACGGTGCAGGTCAATCTGCTCGTATTCCAGCTCTTTGTATTCCTTCAGGTTCAGTCCTTTCCATGGGAGCCCGGTCATTACGCCCGCATCCAGCGCCTTCTGCATCTCCTCGTAGAGCTCTTTCACGGAGCCGATACATTTCTCCTCCTTGCCGTCCTCAGTACGCCAGATGGGCAACGGTGTGCCCCAATAGCGACTGCGACTCAGGTTCCAGTCCTGCAGGTTTTCGAGCCATTTTCCGAAACGTCCCGTACCGGTAGACTGCGGTTTCCAGTTGATGGTGTTGTTGAGCTCAATCATCTTGTCGCGACATGCCGTAACACGGATAAACCAGCTGTCGAGCGGGTAATACAATACCGGCTTGTCCGTACGCCAGCAGTGCGGATAAGTATGCACCTGTTTCTCGATGCGGAAGGCACGGTTTTGTTGCTTCAGCATCACCGACAGATCCACATCGAGCGTGGCATCCTCTTCGGTGAGTGAATCGTCGTACTCATTTTTTACATAACGCCCTGCATACTTCTTATATTGTTCTGCATTCATGTTGTTCTGCACGAACAGTGGATCGAGGTCCTCAAGCCTGAAAAACTTCCCTGTCAGGTCTACCATGGGACGGGGATTGCCGTCTTTATCGGTAAGCAGCAATCCAGGTACATCATTCTCCCTCCCAACCTTCATATCATCCGCACCAAAGGTGGGTGCAATATGCACAATGCCCGTACCATCGTCTGTGGTCACGAAATCGCCCGTAACCACTTTAAACGCGTTATCCGAGGTCTTCACCCAGGGGATCAGTTGTTCGTAGCTGATACCGGCAAGTTCGGAGCCTTTCCAGACCTTGTCGAGCACACGGAACGGAACATTTTTATCCCCGGGCTTATAATCGTGGAGCGACAACGTACTGTTTTTTGCCGGGAAATAAACATCAAGCAGACTTTTGGCAAGCACTGCCGTCATTGGTTTCCCGGTATATGTGTTATAAGTCTGCACCGCTACATAGTCGATATTCTTTCCCACAGCCAGCAATACATTCGACGGCAACGTCCAGGGTGTGGTCGTCCAGGCAAGGAAGAAAGGATCGCCGAATGCATTCCATTCAGGCAACGGATTCTTAATCAGAAACTGCGCCGTGCAAGTGGTATCCTTTACATCGCGGTAGCAACCGGGCTGATTCAGTTCATGGGTACTCAATCCGGTTCCTGCAGCAGGCGAATAGGGCTGTATGGTATATCCCTTATAAAGATAATTCTTGTTATACAACTCTTTGAGCAGATACCAGAGTGTTTCGATGTATCGGTTGTCGTAGGTAACATAGGGATCGCTCATGTCGACCCAGTAGCCCATTTTCCGGGTGAGATCTTCCCACTCTTTGGTATATTTCATCACTTCGGTACGGCAGGCAGCATTATATTCCTCCACCGATATTTTTTTCCCGATATCTTCCTTGGTAATTCCCAATGATTTTTCAACGCTGAGCTCCACAGGCAGACCATGGGTATCCCACCCAGCCTTCCGGTTTACCAGAAAACCTTTCATGGTCTTGTAACGACAGAAGATATCTTTGATGGATCGTGCAATCACATGATGGATACCCGGCATGCCGTTTGCCGAGGGAGGTCCTTCATAAAACACAAACCGCGGAT
>JBDKRY010000280.1:0-9163 GCA_039683155.1 Proteiniphilum sp. | reverse complement strand
TCTGACATCCCAAAACAAGCAGATTGAATGGACTTCTATAACCAACGCCATTGTTACTATTAACGGGAATAGAGCCGTTTTACAAAAAGGAGACAAAAGTTTCCATATAAAAATAATCTCACCTGCAGATGCAACTTTTACAACAACCGTGGCAAAAACGAATAGTTCCGAGGAGGCTCCCCTTGTCAACTATTATTTGTTAAAAATAACTGTATATCCTACGAACGAAACAGATCGAACTATCCGGGTAGTGATGAGCAGTGATCAAGATGCAATCAATGATGACCGGTTAATCGGGTCGTTAAGACCATTATTAAATTGGAATTAATTATGAAACCAACATGATTAAAATAATCTTTGGACAATCAAGAGAATGCTCCATACAACCTTAGTGTAAAAATTAAATATTATCGCATAAAAAGAATATATATACATTGTGACGTATAATTACCAAAATATTAGAAAAACTGAAATAATTTACAAATGAAAAATAAAATTTTATTGACAATTGTTATTATGATAATAGTAACGAATTGTTCTAATGTAAATAGACAAGAAAGAGAGCAATCAACACATAAGAAAACACTGATTGCCATCCGTTACTTTTCAGGTTTTGACCTGGCGCACGATACCTACAATGCTATTTCCGCCGCCAGCGACGGTAAAATTTATTACGTGCTCTCCTCGCAACCCCACGATGTAGCGGGACAGGTTCACGTATACGACCCGCAAGCGGATACAACACGGTTTCTGGCCGACTTGACGGAGATCTGCGGAGAGAAAGATAAAAAGGTTATTGCGCAGGGTAAGAGCCACGTCCGTTTTTACGAAAGCGGCGGAAAATTATATTTCTCCACCCATGTGGGCTACTATGAGATGATAGACGGGATGGAACGTCTGCCGGTAACCGCGCCGGAAGGATACGGGCTATACACGGGAGGACATTTCCTGTCATACGACCTGAACAGCGGAAAATTTGAAGACCTGGGGCTGGCCCCCCATGGGGAGGGAGTGCTCACCATGACGATGGACACTGTCAGGAAACAGATCTATGCCATCACGTGGCCGAAAGGATATTTTGTACACTACGATGTGAACAGCGGCGAAATGAAAGATCTCGGACCGGTCTCCGCCAACGGCGAAGCGGGCCGGGTAGGCGAAGATTACAGGGTCCTGTGCCGGTCCGTGTTCGTCGACCCGCGCGACGGGTTGGTTTACTACTCAACGGCCGGGGGGGATATCATGTGTTATGATCCCGAAGACTGTACAATTGAAAAATTGGAAGATGTGGACCTGCGGCTGGATTATTTTGGAAGTTATGATCCTGCCGATGCGGGAAGCATGGGCTACAACTGGCGTGCCGTCGTATGGTATCCCAAAGAGGAGGTGGCCTACGGAGTACACGGAAATTCAGGCTACCTGTTCAAGTTTGATCCGGAAAAAAGGAAAATAGAAATTGTGGACCGGATCACATCCGGACCCTCCCGGAAAAGCGGAATGTACGACCAGTTTAGTTACGGATACTTGGGATTCGATTTGGGAAATGATAAGGAAACCTTGTATTACCTGACGGGAGGACCTATTTATGAGGATGGAAAAAGAGTGAAAGGTCTGGACAAGATTTCAATGGGTGCCGCACGCGGAGTGGAAAATCTCCACCTGGTCACGTACCACATCCCTACCGGACAATACATCGACCATGGCCCCGTATTTTACGAGGACGGATCGCGTCCCGCGTATGTGAACTCGATCGCTTTCGACAAGCAGGGAAATGTGTATACCCTCGCCAGGTTTGAACACGAGGGTAACTTGGTAGAAGATTTGGTAAAGATACCGGATCCGTTTAAATAACAAACAATGCTTTAAACAATGGTAGAGAAGACTACGAGAGGAAAGGCCTATTAAATAAACTACAATCGATTATAAAAAATGATGAAACATTTTACTGCACTGGTATTACTTCTGTTCTCTTTTTTAGGGGTTCATTCCCAGGAGATCATCCCTTTTCCCAATCATTATGAACAACGTGAAGGTGTGTCAATTGTTCCGAAAGTGATCACCGTCTCGGCCCAATCGGGAGAATTCAGCTCACTGATTCCCGGATTCTTGGAAACGCTGGAAAATTTTTCCCTGCGGGCAAAGAAAATGGAGAAAAAGGGATGGATACAACTGGTCAGGAACACCGCCTGTTACAATCCCGAAGAATACCGGTTGATTGTCTCCCCCGCAGGCATTGTCGTCGAAGCCGGATGTGCAAACGGCTGTTTTTACGGGTTGCAGTCGGCTTTTCAGTTGATAAACAGTGCCGGGACGGGAGGTTCTATCCCGTGTGCGGTTATCCGTGATGTTCCCCGTTACGGATGGCGCGGCCTGATGCTCGACGAATCGCGTCATTTTATAGGGAAAGCCGAAGTGAAAAAACTACTCGACTTGATGGCGTTGCACAAGCTGAACAAATTCCATTGGCACCTTACCGATTCACAAGGATGGCGAATTGAAATCAAGCGGTATCCCCTGCTGACTTCCGTCGGCGCAACAGGAAACCTCACCGATCCGGATGCCCCGGCACAATATTACACCCAGGCCGAAATAGCCGAAATCGTCCAGTATGCGGCAGACCGGTTTATCGAGATCATCCCCGAGATCGACATGCCGGGACATGCCACCTCCGCGGTTAAAGCCTATCCCGAGTTCAGCGGCGGCGGTTCAAAGCAGTATCCCAACTTTACCTTTAATCCCGGGAAAGAAGGTACCTATACGTTTTTGACCAATATCCTGAAAGAGATAACCGCTCTTTTTCCCTCAAAGTATATCCACATAGGCGGAGATGAGGTGCACTTTGGCAACGAACAGTGGAATCACCTGCCTGAAATCGAGGAGCTAATGAAAACACAACAACTCAACGATCTGGTGGCAGTGGAACACTACTTCCTGAACAGGATGTCGGACTCCATCCGCACCCTGGGCAAAACCGTTATGGGATGGGATGAGGTGGTCACTGCCGGTTTACCCGTGTCCAACACGGTGGTCATGTGGTGGCGCCAGGAGAGGCCGGAACAGCTTGAAAAAGCGATAAGCAAAGGCTACGAAATAGTGCTGTGTCCGCGATTACCCCTTTATCTGGATTTCGTCCAGCATCCGTCGCACAAATACGGCCGGAAATGGTCGAAAGGCGAGTACGCACCCATGGAAAGGGTCTATCATTTTCCCGGTACGGGCTACACTTCGGGCATACCTGTGGCCACTCCACTGGTCAAAGGCATACAGGGGAATGTATGGACAGAAAGAATCCATACGTCCGAGCGGTTGCAGTTTATGGTATATCCCCGGATGTCGGCGTTGGCGGAAGCCGCGTGGACGCAAGACCGGTCAAAAAATTACGAGAGCTTCAATTTACGAATGGACAGGATGATGGAAATTTACAAAAAATCGGGCATCGTTTTCTTCGATTATAAAAATCCCGATTCAACTCAGGAAGTTGCAGGGCCGGAGAAGAGATGAAAAAACTGGAGAGATGAAGTCTGATCAAACAAGCGATGCAACTGCCGGCCTGAGCAAGGAACAGGGAAGGATCCTTTCCGTCGACTTTTTCAGAGGACTGGTAATGTTTATCCTGGTATCGGGGATAGCGACCCTGTTTCACCAAATGGCGGAACAGGGGGAGGGAGGTATTTTTATTGCCTGGCTCGACAAGCACTCCAATCACGGCACCTGGTTCGAGATCTATTTCTGGGACTTGATACAACCTTTCTTTATGTTTATCGTGGGTGTCGCCATGCCTTTCTCACTTTCAAAAAGGCTTGCCCAAGGCGATAGCTGGAAGCAATCGTTTATTCATGCCTTGAAGCGTTCTTTCTGGTTGCTTGTGCTCGGCTTTATGCTGGGAGCAAAGGACGACACCTATTACCTGACTAATATCCTACCCCAACTGGCGTTTGTGTATGTCTTTGCCTTTCTGCTGTTGCAAAAGGATATTAAATGGCAACTGGCCGTTTCTTTTGCACTGATACTGGTCTCCGATCTGCTCTATCATTTTTGGCCGATAGAAGGATACAATATGCCCTACACGCCCAACCACAATTTCGGCGCGTGGTTCGATTCGGTCACGGTAGGTCACCTGCATCCCGACCATTGGGTCACATTCAATGCGGTGCCCACCTGCGCCCACATCCTTTGGGGTGTCTGTACCGGCAAATTATTGATGACGGATTTGTCACCAATGAAAAAACTGTCGATCATGCTTTCAACTGGAATCGCCGGGATCATGGGCGGGTATCTGCTGGGATTGTATATCCCCATGATAGAGCGTATCAGCACCGGCTCCTTTGTCGTTTTCAGCGGCGGCTGGTGCCTGCTGGCGATGGGATTGTCCTATCTCTTTGTGGATATACTCCGCTTCAGGAAGATTGCCACGTTCTTTGCCATTGTGGGAATGAATCCCATCTTTATTTACATTTTCAGCATGCTTGGCGGAAAAAATCTGCTTACCCGGATGGCCCGTCCGTTCACGTACCGTCTTTTTGGCTGGGGAGGAGATATGGTGATCAACATGGTGACGATTGTGGTGGTGGCGTTTATGGTCTGGGGCATCTGCTATTATCTGTATAAGCGGAAGATTTTCATTAAATTGTAAAATAATAAAATAACATGAGAAGAATTCATTTTGTATGGGTACCGTTTCTGCTTTATACTTTGTCGGTGAATATCCCGGCTTTATCGGCGAAAGAACCCGAAAGGGTGATCCTGTTCATGATCGACGGAATGCACTGGCAGGCGCCGGAAAAGTTGAACATGCCGGTGCTAAATTCCCTGATAAAAGAAGGAACGTACGTGCGGAAATCGCACATGATCATTCCCCATCACCCCACGGTGGGGGATTACAGCCTGTCGAACAGTTGCTCCTTCCCCAATCCGATGCTCCACGAAGGAACCATTTTCCTGAGTCCGGAAAACAAAATGATCCAGGAGATGATCTCCCCGAAGCAACAAACGGCATTCGTGGTGAACACAACGGCCTATCGTTCCGTGGGAAGAGGTTTCTCCACCTGCATCATGGATAACTCGCTGACCGACGATCAAACAGTGGAACAAGCCATCAAACTACTCGAGAGTCAGAACATTCGTTTTATGCGTGTCCATCTGCAAAGCCCGGGCTCCATCGGTACGTCCATAGCCATGTTCAGTGAAGGAAAGCCGTATGCGAGAGATATTTTCGGAAAAGGCTCTCCCTATGTCAATGCTATTGAAAATGCCGATAAATTGTTGGGAAAATTCATCGATCATTTGAAAAAGACGGGAAAATGGGAGAGTACCGTTTTAATTGTAACCTCCGATCACGGACAGAGCAAGGTGGGGTGGCATCCCATGCTGGACGAAGACAGTTGGGTAACTCCCTTGGTCTTTTGCGGAACCGGAATCGCCCGGGGACGCGAACTTCCCTACTTTGAGCATACCGACCTGGCGCCGACAATCGCCCGGCTGTTGGGCGTGGAAGCCCCGAACACCGGCGGAGGAGCGGGAAAAGCCGTGGAAGAGATCATGAAAAAAACGGACGCATCATCCTATCATCCAGCCCGATATATCAAAACCATCAACCAACAGATACGGCAATACAACATACTGTATGCCCAATTGGTTCTGGTTGCCGAAAAGAACAACTGCGTGGCCAACATCATCTCCTCCCTCTCCAATGAGAACCTGACCCCCGAGCCGTTTTACCACCAGGACAGGATAACGGAGTGGCACAGGGCGGGTTCAACGGAACACCTGATAGAGGCCAACGAGGAGGTATTGCATAAAATGAAAGAAACATTGCTGATCAAATAAAAATTTATGATACAAAATTTATTGAACAAAAATCGGTTGCGGTTCGGTATGGCTTTTCTTTGGATGATTTCCATTTGCTGCCTTCACACCACAACCGTACATGCACAGGACATGGAAAAGATGGCGAAGCAAAACGCTTTTGAGCAGATTTTCGGCGATGCCGTCAGAATGGATCCTGCTATGGTCGAAAAAGTAAAAAATGATACCCCGGGTAAGCGCCACTATGTGGACAGGGACGGTGACGGCAAGCCGGAGGAGGTGTGGTTTATCGATATCGAACCGCGCCATACGGAAGCAAAGAAACCGATACTGGTCAAGGTGGTTGACGAGAATGGTAATCTGGAGACGGGCAAGGAGCCCGAAAAATATGGGGACCTCTGGATCGCCGACTGGCATGCCGACGGATTGGTCGATGCCGTGATCGGTTATCGTGACCTGGATGGAGACGGGGATCTCGACGTGATGGAATGGTTCACTTACGGCAAGAAAGGCTGGCGTGTTCCTTTCGACGGATTGCGGGCACTTGTCTCCACCGACGATGGAGACGACAACCTGCTGGATTACGATATGGATTACGTCTATTATCAGATCCCTTGCCAGAACCACTCGCATTTTGGGGGAAACGAAAGTTTTGTCGTTTATTACCTGAATCCCGAACAAGACAAATGGATTCCTCATTTTGAAAACCCGTTCCTCTTTTACGATTTCGATAACGACGGCATCAGTGAAGAGGTAATCCGCGTAGAAGGAAAGGAAGAGCTGGTGAAGTCACTCCGGTGGAGCTTTAATGTGAACCCGATAGCGGGAAAGCAAAGAGACTTCGATGTCTCCGTTTCGGCATGTGCAAAAGGATGGACACAAGACAAAGATCGGGAAAGCGATTTCACCATGTATTTACCGGAAGAGCAAACGGAACATTTTATGATCCGGGGCATTCCTACCGGTCCGGTGTTGAAACGCTCTACTGCACGCAATTACTTGCAAACAGTTACTTGGGAACGTGTGTTGATGACCTGGAACGAGAATAACCTGAATATTGCTTTTAACGATCCGAAAGATACCATTGAACGTTGGGAAGGAGTGATCAATGCCGCATCCACCGATTCGGGATACGTGATGCCGCGGATCGGAGCTCCCGACTGCGGACCTTTCAACAAACGCTATGAGCTGGTGCTCAAGCCCGCCGGACCCAACGAGTTTTATTTCAATCCCGCCGACCACCGCGCCCACATCAAGAACAGCGACAGAAGCTGGATCAAGGTGGATTACGACTTCGACATAAAAACAGACATGACCTACCTCTGGGTGGATACAGACAAGGACGGCATCGTGGACAGGGTGGATATCGACACGGATGGCGACGGCATAACGGATGACTCCTACCCCATCGATGTGTCGGACGTAAAACCGGTGGGCTGGACATTCAAGGAGTTAAACGGGACGTTGGCGCCCATTTTTAAAACCGAACCGGAAAATAAATACAATCTGGTGATGGCTCTTACGACAGCACTCCGATCCACGAAAGAGGGAATGGAAGAAGACGCGGTGTGGGATATGCTTGCAAATCGCATGCAGGATAAAAATATTCCGGACGATATTGCACGTCGCCTTACGAACAGCGACCAATCCATATTGTACTACCTTACACTGGTGCAGGACCGGCAGATCGACCGGCTGAAAAAATCGGGATACAAAAACCGCTCTTTCTGGAAAAAATTCAACGTAGCCCGCAGTAAAGGCGACACACAAGCTATGGTCAAAACCGTTGCGAAACATTTCAAGACGGGCAGACCGGAAGAAGATTATCATGTATGGACGGCACGGTTGCGCAGGGAAGAGGACAGACCTCGCGTGGCCTGGAATAACCAATGGCTTCCGCCCAACTGGGGATGGGAATCGGAAAAAGCGGCCTTTCGCTTCTATTTGGGTCATTTCGACCTCTTCGGTAAACGTCAGTGGATCGACATGCTGATCATGCCAAAAATAGCCGAGGGCAAGAGTTACCATATCGACCAGAACGGCTGGGGAATGGATATCCTGCACGTGGGAAAAACGGCAGGATGCGGAGGGGTCATCCTCTATGTGAACGGCGTGCCCTACCCCGTGCGTAACGAAACGGGCAAGGGAAATCCCACTTTTACCGGCCGTGTGGTTGAGCAAACCAACAACCAGCTTACCCTCGAATTTGTAGCGGAAGGGGTCGGCCCTGAAAACACCCCTTGCACCGTACGCCTGCGTCCTTCAATCGGCGCCGGGGATCTTTACTCATCGGTGGAAGCAACGGTGGACGGCGGAGCTCCCGGCGATAAGATCGAATTAGGTATCGGCCTGGTGCGGTTACCAGACGAGACATTCTTTTCCGACAGGGATGCCGGCATCATCGGTTCGTGGGGATTCCAGGATCCGGAGATCGGTTGGATAGGCATGGGGATCATGTTCCCGCCGGACCGCTTCCTGCGTTTCGACGACCAACCGGAAGAGCACCGGGTCGTGCTGGAATGCAAAAAAGGAGTTCCCGTAACTTACCAAATCCGAGGTGATTGGTTACGCGGTCATCAATTCCCCTGCTGCCCTTCGGCACAAGATTGGTTTGATATATTAAAAAAATAACAGTGATCAAAAAAAAGTAGAAATCAATAAAATAATTCACAATGAAAAAAAAGGCTCTATAACGAATAGAGTGGGTAATCAAATTTGAGTTTGGCAGAAAGAAAGTATATCATGTTAATATAGTTGTGCTCATCCCTATATCCTCTAGCTCTTCTTTTGGCCAATTGTATTTTGCTATTAATTCCTTCCAATACGCCATTAGTAACCCTTTTATCAAAATAAGCAGTGATCCCACTCCAATGCGATTTAATCATGGAAACAAACTTTTTGTATGGTTCTATTTTTTGATCCATCGCCATATCACACCAAAACCATAAATATCCTTTAGCTTCTTGTGGGTCGGCAATTGTAAAGACATCCATAAATAGTTCCCTTAGTCTATAAGCTTCTCCCAACTTGGGATACATCATAAGCACATAATCAAGTTCACTTTTGTTTTGTGAAGACAGGTTATCGTATTTCTTTAGTACTGTATATTTATGTCCTTTGAGAAGATCATTCCCTTTACGTTCCGCTATACGTACTTCGTCCAATGTTTTGTTTAATGATTGCACTAAGTGGAACTTATCAAAAACTAATTGGGCATCAGGAAGATTCTCCTTCACTCCGGAGATGAAAGCCGGAGACATATCCATGCTGACGATTTCAATTTTTTCTTTACTTCCACCTATGGACTCTAGTGCTTTAGTGAAATCTAAGACAGTACTAGCATCTTTACCTTCACAGA
>JBDKRY010000279.1:0-2478 GCA_039683155.1 Proteiniphilum sp. | reverse complement strand
TTGATGATTCTGTCTTCCTGATCAGTCATATTAAAATGTGATTTTTCTCTTCAATAATTATCTATATGTAGCTAATTAAGAGGTAATTATGTATTTTTAACTCTTTGCCTTTTCAATGTACCAAGATACTGCTTTTCTTTGGATTTAACAAAAAAACAGGGAGACATTTGCTCCCTGTTTTAATCTTTTTTATGCGCCCTGTTTGCCGTGACAGTTTTTGTATTTTTTTCCGCTGCCACAGGGACAAGGATCGTTTCGACCTACCTTTTTCTCCACACGGATCGGTTCAAGCTTCTGCGGCTGACGCTGTGGAGCTGCTCCGCCGTTTTCTCCTTTGGCTGGGAGAAGATTATCTGTTTCCTCTTTCTGCGTGCGGTATTTACTGTAGTCGGTCTTCCGCTCGGGAGCAGCCTGCCGTACACTGGCTGGATCCTGTATTGGTATCTGGCCGCGCATGAGGATGGAGACGGCTTTGGAGTTGACATCGTCGATCATGGTACGGAAGAGGTTGAATGACTCCAGTTTATAGATCAACAGCGGGTCTTTCTGTTCATAGCTGGCATTCTGAACGGATTGACGCAACTCATCCATCTCCCTGAGATGCTCTTTCCAGTCCTCGTCGATGGTGTGAAGCAGGATCGATTTTTCAAATGCTTTTACCAATGCTTTGGAACCCGATTCGTAGGCCTCCTTCAGATTGCAGGCAATATTATATACTCTTTTCCCGTCGGTAATAGGAATAAGAATATTCTCATACATGGCTCCCTGATTTTCATAGACCTGTTTGATGACCGGGTGGGCTACTTCAGCCAATCGCTCCGTTTTGCGTTTGAACGTTTCAAAAGCCTTATCAGTTACAGCTTCTATCAGCTCCTGCTCTTTCATCCTTTTCATGTCAGACTCCCCGAATGGGATATCGAGTGCCATGACGCGTAGAAGATCAAGTTTCATATTCTGATAATCATCCTCGTTCATCTCCACAATATTCCTGGTAGTTTCTGAAATCATGTTGGCCACGTCGTTGTCGATTCGCTCTCCCATCAGGGCGTGACGGCGGCGCTTGTAAATCACCTCCCGTTGGGAATTCATTACATCGTCATACTCCAGCAAACGTTTGCGAATGCCAAAGTTATTCTCTTCCACTTTCTTTTGAGCACGTTCCACCGATCTACTCAACATACTGTGTTCCAGTACATCTCCCTCTTTAAACCCCATTCTGTCCATTAACCCGGCGATACGTTCTGTGGCAAAGAGGCGCATCAGGTCATCCTCAAGCGATACGAAGAAGACCGATGAGCCCGGGTCGCCCTGGCGACCGGCACGACCACGCAGCTGGCGGTCCACACGACGCGATTCGTGACGTTCGGTACCGATGATCGCTAACCCGCCTGCAGCTCTTACTTCCGGAGACAGCTTGATATCGGTACCACGACCGGCCATGTTGGTGGCAATGGTTACTACGCTACTTTGCCCGGCATTTGCCACGATTTCGGCCTCACGCTGGTGCAACTTGGCATTCAGTACATTGTGTTTTATTTTTCGCAAAGTGAGCATGCGACTCAGCAACTCGGATATCTCCACGGAAGTGGTTCCCACCAATACCGGACGTCCGGCGTTGATGAGCTTTTCTATCTCTTCGATGACTGCGGTATATGTTTCGCGTTTCGTTTTATAAATACGATCATTCTGATCGTCCCGGATTATCGGTTTGTTGGTAGGGATCACCACCACATCCAGTTTATAGATATCCCAGAACTCGCCGGCTTCCGTTTCAGCCGTACCGGTCATACCGGCCAGCTTGCTGTACATGCGAAAGAAATTCTGCAATGTGATGGTCGCAAATGTTTGCGTTGCTGCCTCTACTTTTACCCGTTCCTTTGCCTCAATAGCCTGGTGCAACCCGTCGGAATAACGGCGCCCTTCCATCACACGGCCCGTTTGCTCATCAACGATCTTCACCTTGTTGTCGATCACCACATATTCATCATCCCTTTCAAACAGGGTGTACGCCTTCAACAGCTGGTTCACGGTGTGCACACGCTCCGATTTAATGGCGTAGTTTTGCAACAGTTCATCCTTTTTCGCAGCTTTCTCTTCATCGGTGAGTGATGAATGTTCCAGTTCCGACAACTGTGAAGCAATATCGGGCAGAATGAAGAATTGCGGGTCATCCGACTTGCCCGTCAGCATGTCTATACCCTTGTCTGTAAGTTCAATGCTGTTTAATTTTTCATCGATCACAAAATAAAGAGGGTCGGTCACAATATGCATATTACGCATCTGCTCCTGCATATAGAATGCTTCGGTTTTGAGCATGGCAGCTCTTACGCCCTGTTCACTCAGGAACTTAATCAGGGGCTTGTATTTCGGCATACCCTTGTAAGAACGGAACAGCAGCAATGCGCCCTCTTCCTGTTCTTTCGGATCGGAGGAAGCCATCTTTATTTTTGCTTCGGCAAGCAGGTGTGTCGTCAGATC
>JBDKRY010000278.1:0-4500 GCA_039683155.1 Proteiniphilum sp. | reverse complement strand
AAGAATCATCTCACGCATAGGGATAATCTTATCTTCTTCGAAGAACATATGCTCGGTACGGCACAAACCGATTCCTTTCGCACCAAAGTTGCGGGCCACCAGCGCATCGTGCGGCGTATCGGCGTTGGTTCTCACATCCATCCGTGCATATTTTTCGGCCAGCGCCATCAATTCACTGAAATCGGCATCGATCTCTGCGTCCTGTGTCGAGATTTTCCCCTCGTACACATATCCCGTGGAACCATCCAGCGAGATCCAGTCTCCCTCTTTTATCTCCTTGCCATTAACAGTCATTGTACGCGCTTTATAATCAATCACCAGGTTGTTGGCTGCCGACACGCAACATTTACCCATACCACGCGCAACCACAGCTGCATGCGAGGTCATTCCTCCGCGGGCAGTAAGGATTCCCTGTGCAGTAGCCATGCCGCGCAGGTCTTCGGGAGATGTCTCAAAACGGCAGAGGATCACTTTCTTTCCATCCTTATGCCATTGCTCGGCTTCATCGGCATGAAATACCACCTGACCGGCGGCGGCGCCGGGAGAAGCAGGCAATCCGTGTGTGATCGGCTTTGCGTTGGCAATCGCCTTCTTGTCGAAAACAGGATGAAGCAATTCATCGAGTTTCTCGGGATCACATCGTTTCAATACGGTTTTTTCATCAATATATCCCTGATGAAGCATATCAATGGCGATTTTCACCATGGCTGCACCGGTACGTTTTCCGCTGCGGGTCTGCAGCAGCCAGAGCTTACCATCCTGAATGGTGAACTCCAGGTCCTGCATATCTTTGAAATAGTCCTCCAGCTTTTGCTGTACCTCAATAAGATCTTTTGCACATTCAGGAAGCGCTTCCTCGAGGGAAGGGTATCGGGCAACACGCTCCTCTTCCGATATTCGCTGCATTTTTGCCCAGCGCCGGGAGCCTTCAATCGTTATTTGCTGAGGAGTACGCACCCCCGCAACCACATCTTCCCCCTGCGCATTGATCAGGTACTCCCCGTTAAAGATATCTTCTCCGGTGGCGGCATCACGGGTAAAAGCCACACCAGTGCCGGAGGTCTTGCCCATATTTCCGTAAACCATTGCCTGCACATTCACGGCGGTACCCCATTCCTCGGGGATGTTATTCATTTTACGATAGAGGATGGCTCGTTCGTTCATCCAGCTGTCGAAAACGGCACAGACAGCTCCCCAGAGCTGATCCCACGGATTATCGGGAAAATCGTTGCCGGTATTTTCCTTCACAGCATCCTTGAATCTTTTCACCAGCTCTTTCAAATCGTCCGTGGTAAAGTCTGTATCCAGCTCTATCCCTTTCGAGGCTTTCATTTCATCCATGATTTCCTCAAAAGGGTCGATATCTTCCTTGCTTTGCGGTTTCAATCCCAACACCACGTCTCCATACATCTGTACAAAACGGCGATAGGAATCCCACGCGAAACGTTCGTTGCCCGATTTCCTGGCAATTCCTGCTACGGCATCATCGTTCAACCCAAGGTTTAACACGGTGTCCATCATGCCCGGCATAGAAACCCGTGCACCGGAGCGAACCGACACCAGACAGGGATTATCCTTATCCCCAAACTTCGTCCCTGTCAGCTCTTCAATCTGTGCAACAGCTTTTTCAACATCTTCTTTCAAGACGCTGATCACGTATTCTTTGCCCAATTCGTTATATTCCGTACATACCTCTGTGGTAATCGTAAAGCCGGGAGGAACGGGAACACCGATCAGGTTCATTTCAGCAAGGTTCGCTCCTTTACCGCCAAGCAGGTTTTTCATATCCGCACGCCCCTCTGCTGCGCCGTTTCCAAAAGTATACACTCTCTTCTTTTCCATCTGATGTTGTGTAATGATAATTAAATGTTAAAAAAATCTTCCGTTCAGTTCAATATACCGCACAAATATAGTAAATTATCTTACATGGAATTCACAATGATAAATAGCTTTTCTCTATAATGAATCTTTGTCGGCCGTTATTATGAGCTCTTTGTGTACATGCAGACTGTCATCTCCGGAGGGTTCCCCCTGGCGTGAGTTTACAATGCCTTGCGGAAGAGACTTGTTTCCAAGAAATATGTTATACAGACTTATTTGTGAGGCGGTACCGGTTGTATCCTGCAAATGCACGAAACCCTGAATTTGCGAAAGCGTATCGTTTTCAATAAATTTTGATGCAGATAGGCTGTACGTTTTATTTTCGCTGATTTTTAGCCATTCATAGAGGGTCGTATCGGTATATTGCAATGTAAGCAAGGAGGTGAAACGGGATGTATACGCGGGCGGAATGCCGATCACACTGAAGGTGAAAGAGAAGTGGTCTTCCGTTATTTTCTCGTTGATTTCTGTAGAATCCAGTTGAAACCGGAATCCTTTTCTCGCTGAAGGCATTGAAAAAGAAAATGTCCGGGGTATGTAGGAAGGTTGAAACAGAGAGGGGTCTATAGGCTGTTGTATCTGCTGAGCGGCCAGGCGGGCGTCAATGTCACTGCGGGCACGTTGCAGGCGCGCCTTCACGGAATCATTCATCTTCAGGTACAAATCAATCCTGTCGGAGTACCACGACAAAGACGTATCCCATTGCGCCTGTGTAATATGGTGCAATTGAAACACCTCATTAATGTAGGCCTCTTTCTTTTCGGGTGTGTTGAAGTGCTGATAATCGTTCTCCATGGTTGCCTCGGCAACGTACACATCATACAATACCCGTTCCATCTGCTTCCTGTTCAATACCTCCTTCGGGCGGTTCTGACAGGAAGAGATCAATACGACCATCACAATGAAAAAGAACAAATATGAAGCACGCTTAGATTTCACTTTCCTTTTCCTGTTTTTCTTTATCGAGTTTTTCACGCTCTGTTTTTGACAGCAACGAATAGGACAATGTTTTTCTGTAAAAAAGCAAAATCAGGATGACACCCACCGTGATCGTTGAATCAGCTATATTAAAAATAAAGCGAAAGAAGAGAAACTCCTGCCCACCGACCACCGGCACCCAATCGGGCCAGGTACCGCTGAAGAGCGGAAAATACAGCATATCCACCACCTTCCCGTGAAGGAGAGACGAATAGCCTTCGCCCCAGGGCACCAGGGACGCGATATGTCCCGGGTAACTGGCTTCGAAAATGACGCCATAGAAGATGCTGTCGATGATATTCCCGGAGGCACCTGCCAGCACGAGTGTTACACACACAATAAATCCCGTTTTGTAGTTGTCTCTTACCAGTCTTCTGATATAGAAGATGATCAGGACGACCGCAATAATACGGAAGAGCGATAGAAAGAGTTTTCCTCCCGCCTCAATACCGAAAGCCATCCCATTATTCTCCACGAAATAAATCCTGAACCAGTCGGTAACAGGTATGGTGTCGTACAATCCCATATGCGTTTTCACCCATATTTTGGAGAGTTGGTCGACCAGAAGGACCAGAAAAACAACAGTTACGGCCATCCAGGCCTTGTGGGCACACTTTTTCATTCGTCAGCTGTTACTTTTTCTTGGCAGCTTTTGCCTCAATGCTCAGTGTGGCATGAGGCACGGCACGCAGACGCTCTTTGGGAATCAGCTTACCTGTTTCGCGACATATGCCGTAGGTCCCGTTCTCAATCCGGATCAATGCAGCCTGTAAATTCTGGATGAACTTCATCTGACGTTGCGCCAGTCTCCCTGCTTCCTCCTTGGAGAGGGTGGAAGCGCCCTCTTCGAGGACCTTGTAGGTTGGGGATGTATCAATGGTGTCGTTTCCGTCGGTATTGGTGACTGCAGCACGATAATTTTCATACTCCTGACGGGCCATCTGTAATTTCTCATTAATAATTGCCCGAAATTCTTCCAGTTCCTCGTCTGAATATCTTGTTTTTTCGCTCATAATAATATATATGTTTATTGCCTGTGTCCCTTATTGGAATCAGAGTTTAT
This sequence comes from Proteiniphilum sp., assembly GCA_039683155.1. Lineage (GTDB taxonomy): Bacteria > Bacteroidota > Bacteroidia > Bacteroidales > Dysgonomonadaceae > Proteiniphilum. The sequence goes on along the minus strand of JBDKRY010000278.1, from coordinate 578 downwards.
GTACAACAACCGGGATTATATATTGTTTTCTTTTACTTGCCTCTACAAAGATACACATAAAACAAATAATTCTCAATTGTTTTTCAGGATGGTGATGGTCAAAGACTGATCGTCAATTTCAATGTGATCATCAAGCTGTTCCTTCACAATGGTGATCTCATCGGCCAGCACCTGATTCCTGATATAATCGGCATTGGCAGTGAACGCCTCGTCAAAAGCAGGGTGCGACGAAAGCCTGATGGTGATGCGGTCGGTAATTTCGAAGTCCTTTGCTTTGCGGAGATTCTGGATCCTGTTCACCAGCTCACGGGCAATTCCTTCTTTTTCAAGATCACCGGTAAGCGTTATATCGAGTGCCACGGTCAGTCGCCCTTCGTTTCCTACCAGCCAGCCCGGGATATCCTCCGAGATGATCTCAACGTCGTCCAGGGTGATCACGGCCTCCTGCCCATCAACCATCAACAGGACAGATCCTGTTTTCTCCAGCTCAATGATCTGAAGTTTATCCATCTCCTGGATGCGCTGCGCCAGCGATTTCATGATTTTCCCATAGCGCGGCCCCAGTTTCTTGAAATCGG
>JBDKRY010000277.1:0-3093 GCA_039683155.1 Proteiniphilum sp. | reverse complement strand
GACAAAATTCACTTCAATTTCACCAGCGGATTCGAGGCGGATTACACTAAGTGGATGCAGGGTTACAGGATTTCAGTTACAGATAACCAGGCAACATGGTACAAAGGAGCTGGTTTTTCTGCTGAATATGTTGTATTCAGGGAATACCTTGATATGGTCTTCGCATATGCCGGTACGCTTTCTCTGCTTCAGGAGATGCAGCAGGTACCGCTTTCAGATATGAGTATTGGCGATGTCTTTCTGGACAAAGGTCATGCGGTCATCGTTGTCGATATGGCGGTCAATCAAATGTCTGGCAAAAGATTATTTATGCTGGCACAAAGCTATATGCCGGCGCAGGATATTCAGATCTTAAAAAATCTTCAAAGCGAGGAATTAAGCCCATGGTATCCCTTAGATTTTGCTGACAGACTGGTGACGCCAGAATGGACTTTTACGCCCAGCGATCTGAGAAGATTCGAATAGAGTAGGGCATATTCATTCATAAAACAGACGGAGTGGCTCCAAATCCCCGTTTGCCGGTTAATCTGTTTCTGTTAGCGATCTCAGCCCCCCCTTAAACGAGCATTTTCTTACGTTCTAAATGCATTTTCAAATAATGTTCAAATCAACTTCGTGAATGATTCCTTACATCAGTTTATGCTGTGAAGGAGTAAATCTAAAAAAAGCTAAGTTTTTGTGTTTGTCAACCAGAAAGTAGGCCGGCTTTCGTCAGATAGTCTGCCGCATTCACTTCAGAACTGTGTATTTTAGGCTGAAGCAATCTCCCGGGACTGCAGATATTTTCTTTGCCTTCATCATGGTAGGTTCATCCTCTTCCTGTTCTGTTTTACCGAATTTACTCGGACCAGTCAGAGTTTATTAGTTTGTCGTTTCATGCGGGTTCTGCATATCGATTTTGAGAGTCTGCTCAATATTGCTTTTTAAGTTTTTTTATGGAACATTTTGAAGATCCTTTTCGCCTATAGAATTAAGGAGATGATTTTAATGAGAAAAAGCAGTTTAAAAGCAAAAGTGCGCAGATCGGGTTATTTGATTCTATTCATCTTGCTTGCGATGGTTCTGACCGGAGCATCGCTTGCCAGCGACGCTGAGGTTGATACCGCCCGTTCCACTCACACATTTTTCCATACGGGAAGTCCCCTTCTTTTGGATGGGGATCGTGTTTTAACCTTAGACTCCGCGAATCCTGACGTAGCAGCAACCGTTGTCAACAGCCGGACCTTGCTTCCCTTAAGGGCCTTTTCCGAGCATTTTGGTGCTGTGGTGTCTTATGATGCTGCATCGCATGTTGCGATCATTGAGCATGCCGATTCCCGTTATTTCTTTCCGATCGGCAAACAAAGCTACAGTGTCGAGACCGGAGATCAGGTAAAGCAAAGGGCGATGGACACAGGTTCCATGATCCTCAATGATCGTACTATGGTTCCTCTGCGTGTTTTATGTGAAGAAGTGTTCCAACAGAAGGTTTCCTATTATAACAGAGTGATCGCGGTTGGGGACAGCGAAATTGATCTTGCTTCGCAGGATGCACTGGTCCAGGCGGTACAAAGCAAAATTGGTGTCGCCTTGAAAGCCCAAACTTTAGAGGAAGTGAAAGCATCCATTTCCGGCCAGAGCTTCTACCGATTCACACAAGATGCCATGATGGCAGAGGGTACGACTGCCGCTCCCGCTGCGGCAGAAAAATCCGAAGCAGCCGCCGGTGATTTTTCCGGCACGAATACACAGGTAGAAGGCATTGACGAGGCTGACCTTGTCAAAACCGATGGGGTTAATCTTTATATCGTTGCACAATCAGCCATTCGCATTGTCTCGGCGGAGCAGGGGCAATTAAGCGAATTGGGCGTGCTACGCATCGATGAGAAAAAAATCGTACAGGAAATCTTTGTTGACGGCAACCGTTTGGTTGTGATCGGCACCAGAAGAGAGTATGAGAGTGGTGATCCCGTTTTGAATGGGATGGACATTAAGATGCAGATGCCGCGATATCTGCCAAGGAAAATGTTTACCTTTGCCGATATTTATGATATCTCTAATCCCCAAACTCCGGTTTTGTTTAAAAGCCATGAAGTAGAAGGCAGTTATCAGACCAGCAGAAAGAACGGGGATTACGTTTACCTGGTTTCCAACACCTATCTTTATGGAGAAGTCTATTTGCCAACCGTGAAGGATACCGCAACCGGCTCCATTGCAAAAGCAATTGCTCTGGATGATATCATGATCTTACCGCGTTATCCGGCGCAAGGTTTTGTAACGATTTCTGCCATGGATATCAGAACGGATGCCAAAGCAGAAATTGAAGTCATTGCCGCCTCAGGGACAATTACCTATATGAATGACCATGCCCTCTACCTTGCGGCTTCGGATTACAATGGCAAAACATCCATTACGAAATTCTCTATTAATGGCCTCAAGGTCGGCTATGCCGGTTCCGGAGAAGTGCCAGGCTATTTAATCAACCAATTTGCCATGGATGAATACGAAGATCACCTCAGAGTTGCCGTCACTGCCTGGGGTGTGGATAATAGCCTGTATGTTCTGGATGCTTCCATGAACATTAGCGGCTCGGTGACTGGGTTTGCCAAAGGCGAAACCATCTATTCGGTGCGTTTTATCGGGAATAAAGGCTATATCGTCACCTTCCGCACCATGGATCCTCTTTTTGTATTCGACCTTTCCGATCCCGGCAACCCCAGCATAACCGGCGAGCTGAAAATTCCCGGTTTCAGTAACTATCTGCATCCGATTGACGAAAACTATCTCTTGGGAATCGGCATGGAGGTCAAGGAGATTTATCAAAAAGATCAATACGGAAACGAAATTGTTATCGGAACGAAACAGGGAGGCATTAAGATTTCCTTGTTCGATGTATCCGACAGGGGAAAACCGATTGAAGTGTCACAATACGTCCTCGGTGAAGCCGGCAGTTATGCGGAAGCCTTGAATAACCACAAAGCAATACTTTTTGACCCGGGCAGCAGTTTGGTTTGCTTTGATGCGACCGTGACGTCTACTGCTAATCTCTATAAACAGGAGCAAGGGGCAGCCATTCTCAGTTATGCCGACAATCGGATCACACTGAAGGGCTTT
>JBDKRY010000276.1:0-20947 GCA_039683155.1 Proteiniphilum sp. | reverse complement strand
ATCTTTGCGCCGCTTTTTTGAGAGCTCCCGTGTGATGGGAAATAAAGAAAGCACTTTATTTTGAGTAACACAAACAAAAATTAAAAAATGAAGACATTTGCATTAAAAGGCGAGATCAGAGATGATTTCGGGAAAAAGGCGGCAAGGGCATATCGTAGTGAAGACCTGATCCCTTGCGTGGTTTACGGCGGTCACAAGGAAGAGAATCTGAACTTTGTCGTAAAAAACAGCGATGTTCGTAATCTGATATACTCCCCTGAAGTATTTCTGGTAGATCTCGATCTCGGAACCAGGAAACTGCAGGCTATCGTAAAAGAAGTTCAGTTTCACCCGGTAAAAGATACCATTCTGCATATCGACTTTCTGCATGTATTTGAAAATGTGCCGGTGGTGATTGAGATTCCGGTACGCCTGGAAGGACTGGCTGCCGGTGTGAGAGCCGGGGGTAAGTTGTCGCTCGATATACGCAAGCTGAAAGTAAAAGCATTGCCCGAAAAATTACCCGAAGAATTGGTGGTAAACGTGGAAAAACTGGAGTTGGGTAAATCGATACAAGTGGGTCAGCTGAGTTTCGAAGGTCTGGAGATACTGAATGCCAGGAATGCCGTGGTCTGCCGCGTACAATTGACGCGCGCTGCCAGAGGTGCGGCTGCCAAAGCGGAATAATAAATTGAGTGGGTAGATGAAACGAGCCTAAACAAGCCTGGCTTCTGCTCATTGCTTAACGGAATAGTTTCCTGCGATACTTCTGAAAGTCAATAATTTAAATTGTATGAAACGAGCATGAACATGTTTTTCACACAAATACATGATTAAAGCGAGTTCCATACGATACATTTGGAAATAAATAGTTTTAATCGTATGAAATATTTGATTGCGGGATTGGGAAACATCGGGCCCGATTATGCGCAAACCCGCCACAATATTGGATTTATGGTGTTGGACGCTTTTGCTAAAGCGTCCAATGCTGTTTTTGAGGATCGGCGTTATGGTTTCGTTGCCGAGATGCGGCTCCGCAACAAGTCACTTATCCTGCTTAAACCCTCCACCTTCATGAATCTGAGTGGAAATGCCGTCCGTTACTGGATGCAGAAAGAGAAAATTGAGACAGAGAATCTGCTGGTGGTGGTCGATGACCTGGCGCTGCCCTTCGGCACGCTGCGCCTGAAATCGAAAGGGAGTGATGCCGGGCACAACGGATTGAGACATATACAGGATCTGATCGGACAGAATTACCCCCGACTCAGGTTCGGTATTGGCAATGATTTTCCAAGAGGTGCACAAATTAATTATGTGCTGGAGGAATTTTCCGATGAGGAGAAACGGCAACTACCGGAACGTATTGAAACAGCCGTGGACATCATTCGCAGTTTTTGTCTGGCCGGTATCAATGCCACGATGAATCAGTATAACAACAAGTAAGATAGTGTATTGTAACCCTCTTGGAGGGAAAGTACAGACAGGCAGCATTCCTGCAGGGCAATCAGTAATATCAGTAAAGATCAGGTTTTCATTGGATGATGGATGAAGTACGCATAGACAAATGGTTGTGGGCCGTACGTATTTTTAAAACACGGACTATTGCTGCAGAAGCGTGCAAGAAAGGGCGCGTGCTGATCGGTAATGTGTCGGTGAAACCTTCCAGAAATATTCGTGCCGGCGAGATCATCCAGGTACGTAAATCTCCCGTTACCTATTCCTTCAGGGTGCTTGCCCCGGCAGATAAGCGGATGGGCGCAAAAATGGTGCCGCAATTTATGGAAAATGTGACGCCGCCCGATCAGTAGGAGCTGCTGGAGTTGAATAAAATAAGCGGTTTTGTGGACCGGCAACGGGGTACAGGACGCCCTACCAAAAAGGAGCGGCGTGATCTGGATCAGTTTGCCGGGTCCATTGATCCCGATCTGTTCGATTGGGAAGAGTGATGATTCACCAATGTGCAGCCCTTAGCTTTTTGTCTTGTTTATGGTAGCAGGGTACCACCGACACGGTGTTTTGTTGTAGGCAGTAGGCTGCATCGCCTTCCGCACCATTGTCAATAAGCCTTTGGTAATGCTCGCTCTGCTGCAAAAAGGCCAACAGGTTGTCTTTAGCCTGTTGCCACAATGCACGGGCAATCCGCACCGCATCGGAGCCCGCAGTTACCGCACCCTTTTCCGATAACCGCTCTGCAAAAGCACCTCCGAAGAGGGTGTCCTCCATGTTTATCCTATTGTTCCACCCTGCACAGAGTACCACAATCCGCTCCGATGATTCCAGACATTTTTCTGCCAGTGCGTCGATATTGGAAAAGGTGCCGATAAATAACTGTTTGCTATCCTGCCCCATCTCTATTGCCTTGGTACCATTGGTGGTGGTAAATACCACCTCCCTGCCGCCCACTATTTCACGTTTGTAGTCGAAGGGTGAATTGCCGAAATCGGCAAAATCACATTTGCGGGTTTTTCGTTCTGCGCCCACCAGAAAGCCTGCCGATTTATACTGCCTTGCCTTTTCGATATCGGCGACGGTAATGATGGCTGCTGCACCGTTATGGAGCATGGTACACATCGTGGCCGAAGCCCTGAAGACATCCACCACAATAACCGTGTCATTCTCTTTTTGATAATAGGGATAGAGGGCAGGAGAGGGACAAAGATCGAGTATCATCTTTTTTCTGCAAATATAGCTTTTTTTTGTATCTTTCGAACAAATTAAATATGTGATAAATGGATCTTTCCTATTTACAATCAGACAACTTTTTCCTGCTGGCCGGGAAGGCAAACCGCTCGAGGGTGGATTCTTTTAAGAATGCCAAATCGGACGGAGCCAATATGTTGCCGTTAGACCTGCTGGGAGCACTGTTGGTGAAATTAACCCGAATTCATCAGGCATTATGAAGGTGAACGATTACCGGCTCGTGCTTGCCTCCAGCTCACCGCGACGGAAAGCGTTGCTCACAGGTATCGATCTGGAATACGAAGTACGCACACTGCCCGATGCAGATGAGTCGTACCCGGAAACGCTGCCTCATGCAGAGGTGGCAGCGTTTCTGGCCCGTAAAAAAGCAGCGGCCTGCCTGCCTGCGCTGCAAGAGGATGAGTTGGTCATTACTGCCGACACAATTGTTTTGCTGGACGGAACGATACTCGGAAAACCGGCAGACAGGGATGACGCCGCCCGGATGTTACGAATGTTGGCAGGAAAGCGGCATCGGGTCATCACCGGGGTTTGCCTTACCACGTCCCGTAAACAAGAGAGCTTCTCAGACACCGCGTATGTCACCTTCGGCCCGTTGAGCGAAGAAGAGATCGACTATTATGTCTCCCGCTACGACCCTTTGGACAAGGCCGGCGCCTACGGTGTGCAGGAGTGGATAGGTTATGTGGCGGTGGAAAAGATAGAGGGTTCCTATTTCAATGTGATGGGTCTGCCCATTCACAAAGTTTACCGTGCGTTGAAACAATTTTAACAGGAGGGAAAGTATGCGGGCACCGCGAGAAAAACGGTGTGGCAGACAGTTTGGAAAGAATAAACATTTATCTTTGCGCAAGATATCGATATAAATCATCAAATATAGTTTGAAATATGCTCACGGTAGAAAAAATAGGGGGTACGTCCATGTCTCAGTTTCAGGACGTCATGCATAATATCATCAAAGGAGATCGTAAAGGCGACGAACTGTATAACCGCATCTTCGTTGTTTCTGCTTATAACAATGTGACCAACTGGCTGCTGGAGCATAAAAAAACCGGCGAGCCGGGCATCTACAATAAGTTTTTGAACGGGGAGGATTACAGCAGTGCGCTGGATTCTTTCTGTCAGCGGCTGCTGCTGATCAACGACGGCTTTGCTGATTACGGGCTGGATCTGAAAGAGGCACGTGACTTCATCCGTTTTCGTGTAGATCAGGCCAAGACCGTGCTCTACAGTTTAGGAAAGGTACTGGCTTCGGGATATGTGAACCCCACCGATATCCATCTGGCAGCACGTGAAATTCTGGCATCCATCGGAGAGGCCCATTCGGGCTGGAACTCTGTCAACATTCTCAATAACAATGGAATCAATGCCCGTTTTATTGATTTGTGCGGTTTCAATGACAACGAGCCACTCACCATCGATGAACGGATCCACAAGGAGTTTGAAGGGATTGATTTCAGCAAGGTGCTTTGTATTGCTACCGGTTACACCAAGGGTACCGAAGGGATTATGCGGGCCTTTGACCGTGGATACAGCGAGGTCACCTTCAGCAAGATTGCCGTGGAGGTGAAAGCCGGTGAGGCTGTCATTCACAAGGAATATCATCTGTCGAGTGCCGATCCGAAGATTGTGGGGGTAGAGAACAGTATTCCCGTAGGGCATACCAACTATATCATTGCCGATCAGCTGGCCGACATCGGCATGGAGGCTATCCATCCCAAGGCGGCTAAGCCGCTTGAACTGGCCGGTATTGACATCCGCATCAAGAATACGTTTGAACCTGCACATCCGGGTACCCTGATATCACGCGATTATATCTCTCCCGAACCCAGGGTGGAGATCGTCTCCGGATCAAGGAAGGTGATCGCCATCGAGGTACATGACCCCATGATGGTGGGTGAAGTAGGTTTCGACGGACGCATCATGCATTATTTCGTGAAGCTTGGAGTAAGTTACATTCTGAAATCGACCAACGCCAACTCCATCACGATGGTTGTCTGGGATAACGAGAAAAGTCACGAGCTGGTAAAAATACTGAAAGAGGTATTTTATCAGGTGACCGCCGAGCCAATGGCCATTGTGTGTGTCATGGGTACGAACATTGCCTTTCCCGGATTTCTCTATAAGGCATCACAGGCGCTTTTCGAGAAGAACATCAACATCGAAAGTTTTGCCCAGTCACTGATGCAGGTGAATATGCAATTTGTCATTCAGCGCGAACGTTACGAAGATGCCGTCATCGCACTGAATGAGAAGCTCTGCCGGTTGAACTGAATCCGACGCTATTTCACTCTCCCTCTCCCTCTTCCTCGTACTGTTGATACAGGAAGTCATTATAAGGAAAACGGGTGATGTGGATCTCTTTCACTTTATCATAAAGAAGCTGCCTCAGGGCTTCGATATTTTCTTTTTCTTTGGCCGAGATAAAGACAGAGTCCTCCTTCATTTTGCTCAGCCAGGTCTCTTTGAGTTCTTCGAGCGTATAGTTCTCCCGCTTTTTGGGGGTGAGATCATCCTCTTCTTTCAACACGTGCGTGAAGGCGTCAATTTTGTTGAAGACGAGAATCACCGGTTTTTCGGTGTCATCGATCTCAAACAGGGTCTTCTCCACGACCTCTATCTGTTCCTAGAACGCGGGGTGAGAGATATCCACCACATGCAGGAGGCTGTCCGCTTCACGAACCTCATCGAGGGTCGATTTAAATGACTCAATCAGGTGCGTGGGCAATTTGCGGATGAATCCCACGGTATCGGTAAGCAGGAAAGGAAGGTTTTGAATGGTCATCTTGCGCACTGTGGTGTCGAGCGTGGCAAACAACTTGTTCTCGGCAAACACATCGCTTTTGCTGAGGAGGGTCATCAGCGTTGACTTTCCCACGTTGGTGTATCCCACCAGGGCCACCCGCACCAGTTTCCCCCGGTTTTTGCGTTGTACGGTTTTCTGCTTGTCGATATCTTTCAACTCCTGTTTCAGGTGGGATATCTTGTCGAGAATAATGCGACGGTCAGTCTCCAGCTGCGTCTCTCCCGGTCCGCGCATGATGGTTCCGCCACCGCCCCGCTGCCGTTCAAGGTGGGTCCACATCCGGGTCAGCCTGGGAAGCAGATATTGGTATTGTGCCAGCTCTACCTGCGCTTTGGCATGCGCCGTTTGGGCACGCATGGCGAAGATGTCGAGGATCAGGCTTGTGCGGTCCATGATTCTGATTTGAAGCTCCTTCTCTATGTTGCGGAGCTGTTTTGCCGACAGCTCATCATCGAAAATGACCACACCCACCTCGTTTTCATCGTCTTTTACATACGCCGCAATCTCCTGCAGTTTTCCCTTACCCACAAACGTGACGGAGTTGGGCATGTCGAGCCGCTGTACAAAGCGTTTTCCGGGAACAAGTCCAGCCGTTTCGGCCAGAAAAGCCAGTTCGTCGAGATACTCCTGCACCTTTTCTTCGTTCTGTTCGGGCGTGATCAGTCCGACCAGAACGGCGGTTTCATTTTTTATTTCGTTGGTGATAAAATCCTTCATTGTTGCAAAAAGTTGATTGTCAGATAATCATTCCGCTGCCCAGGCACAGATGACTTTCTGTATCGTACACTACGCCGAACTGGCCGGCAGCAATACCCTGAATGGGCTTTTGGGAATGTAAGCGGTACATATCCCCGATTCTGGAAATTTTTCCTTTGGTGAATTCGGGCGTATGGCGGATCTTGAAGGTGATCTCCTTTTCATCGTCAAAATCTCCCCAGAGATTCTTTGTGATAAAATCGAATCCCTGCAGGTTGATAACATCACAGTACTGATGTTTTGTATAATATCCTTTGGAGACATACACAATATTGCGGTTTACATCCTTTTTGATCACAAACCAGGGGCCTCCACTTAAACCGAGACCCTTGCGCTGGCCAATGGTGTGGAACCAGTACCCCTGATGCTTTCCCAGGATGTTGCCTGTCTCCAGTTCCACAATGAGCCCTTCCTTCTTTCCCAGGTAGCGCTCAATGAAATCGTTGTAGTTTACCTTCCCCAGAAAACAGATTCCCTGGCTGTCTTTCCGTTGCGCCGATGGCAGTTTTTCTCTGGAAGCAATGGTGCGTACCTCCGATTTCAACAGGTGACCGATGGGAAACATCAGTTTGGAGACCTGCACATAACTGATCTGTCCCAGAAAATAGGTCTGGTCTTTCACGCTGTCTTTCGCAGTGGAAAGCCAGGTAAGGCCGTCGTGTTCCGTGGTGGTGGCATAATGTCCCGTGGCAATCTTATCGAAATAATGTCCCCATTTCTGCTCAAAAACACCGAATTTAATTAGCTTATTGCACATCATATCCGGGTTTGGGGTCAATCCGCGTTTCACAGAATCAATGGTGTAGCGCACCACACTGTTCCAGTACTCTTCGTGCAGGGAGACTATCTCAAAGCGGCAACCGTATTTTTTGGCAATAAACGACACAATCTCAATATCTTCTTCCGAAGGACAATCGATATAACCATCCTTGTCCTCCATGCCTATTTTAATGTAATAAATGACCGGGTTGTAGCCCATCTCTTTTAGCTGATGTACCACCACCGAGCTGTCTACTCCCCCCGATACCAATGCTGCAATCTCCATTCTTTGGTTGATTTTGAGATGCAAAGGTACGAATAAGATTTGAGAATGTTTTTGCCTGAATCAGGTTACGGAAAATTGATTATTTATGGTTGAAATTCCCGGAATCAGAAAAAATAATACTACCTTTACAACTTCGGAGTGGTGTGCACATATGCCACTACCGGGATCCTGTGCGGCATCGGTACATCCCCCGGTGCCGGCGCCTTCCCCGAAGCTGATTCGGGGCTTGAGAGAGAAAAGAAAAAAACGATATAAATGACTTACAGATGGAATTATTCAACCCTGTCGAACGACCTAAAAAATATAAAAGATGAATTAGCGAAAGAATTAAATTTACACTCTGTTCTCGCTGAACTGCTCGTGAACAAAGGATTGGAGACGGCCGAAGAAGCGACCAGATTTCTCTATCCCAAACTGGAAGATTTGCATGACCCTTTTCTGTTACCCGATATGGATAAAGCCATCCGGCGGATTGAGAAGGCTCTCGGCAACAAGGAGCGAATCCTCATTTACGGGGATTACGACGTGGACGGTACAACAGCGGTTTCTTTGGTGTATAAATTCTTTCGGGGGATAACCAATAATATTGATTATTATATTCCTGACCGGTACGATGAAGGGTATGGCATTTCGTTTCAGGGGATCGATTATGCCGTGAACACGGGCGTTAAGCTCATCGTTTCTCTCGATTGTGGCATCAAAGCGGTGAGCAAAGTCGCCTATGCCAAAGAAAAAGACATCGATTTTATTATTTGTGATCATCACATGCCCGATGATCAGCTTCCGGATGCGGTGGCAGTGGTCGACGCAAAGCGACGCGACTCTGTGTATCCGTATAAAGAGCTTTCGGGTTGCGGTGTAGGCTTTAAGCTGGTGCAGGCTTTTTCACAGCGAAATGGCTATCCTTTTTCCGATATTGAACCGCTCCTCGATCTGGTGGCGGTAAGCATTGCCTCCGACATTGTTCCTCTTACGGGGGAGAACCGAGTGATGACCTACTATGGGTTGAAACAGCTTAATTCTAATCCCAGTTATGGCTTGCGGGGTATCATTGAAATTTGCGGACTGCACAGAAATCAGATTACTGTCAATGATATTGTCTTCAAAATAGGGCCGCGTATCAATGCCTCGGGCAGGATGATGAACGGGAAAGAGGCTGTGGATCTGATGCTTGCGAATGATATGACGACGGCGAGAGAGAAGAGCAAGCATATCGATAAATACAACGAAGATCGTCGTGAACTGGATAAAAGAATTACCGAAGAAGCGCTCGAATATATTGAGAACCATATCGACATAAAGCATCAGAAGAGCATCGTGCTCTATAATGAAACATGGCATAAAGGTATTGTGGGTATTGTTGCCTCACGGCTGACTGAGATGTATTACCGTCCCGCGATTGTGCTTACCAAATCTAATAATATGATCTCGGGGTCAGCACGATCAGTGCCCGGCTTTGATGTATATAAGGCCATTGAGTCGTGCCGCGATATATTGGAAAACTTTGGCGGACATACCTATGCGGCGGGATTGACATTGCGGGAAGAGCATCTCAAAGAATTTACCGACCGATTTAATACACTTTCTTTCGACGGCATAGAGCCAAGTATGATGTTGCCCCAGATTACCGTCGATGCCGAGATAACACTCTCGCAGATCACACCCGCCCTCATTGAGGGGCTTGCTTTGTTTAATCCATTTGGTCCGGAAAATGAGAATCCTGTCTTTCTCACCAAAGATGTGTATGATGCGGGCGACAGTAAGCTTGTGGGGAAAGGTTTCCGGCATATCAAGCTGGAGGTGGTGGATCATTCTTCAGAGATACCCATGCCCGGCATTGCCTTTTGTCAGCACGAATTTTTTAATCGGATCAAAGCAGGTCAACCGGTGGATATCTGTTACACCATTGAGGAAAATACCCATGGCAGCAAATCGTTCACGCAGTTGATGGTCAAAGATATACGGAGCTAAATCTGACAAACGCCTGCCTATGCAACCGGAATTGTTTCAACAAATATTGCATGACTATTGGGGATATTCCTCTTTCCGGCCCTTGCAGGAGCAGATTATTCAGTCGGTATGGGCAGGAAAAGATACACTGGGTCTGATGCCTACCGGCGGAGGTAAATCAATCACATTTCAGGTTCCCGTCATGGGCATGAAAGGAATTTGCCTGGTGGTCACGCCACTCATCTCATTGATGAAAGACCAGGTGGACAGCCTGCGTGAGCGGGGAATTAAAGCGGCCGCAGTCTACTCCGGCATGTCGCGCGACGAGATCATCACTACACTTGAGAACTGTATCTTCGGCGACTTTAAATTCCTCTATGTCTCTCCGGAACGACTCTCCTCCGATATTTTTATCACGAAGTTGCTGGCTATGGATGTCTGCCTGCTGGTGGTGGATGAATCACATTGTATCTCACAATGGGGCTATGATTTTCGTCCCTCCTATCTGAAGATTTCCGAGATCCGCCGCCTCCTGGAAAATGTTCCTGTGCTTGCACTCACTGCCACAGCCACCAGGGAGGTGGTGGATGATATTCAGGAGAAGCTGCTCTTCAAAGAGAAAAATGTTTTCCGGAAAAGCTTTGCCAGAGACAATCTCTCGTATGTGGTGCGGAATGCCGACAACAAATTGACAGCGTTGATCCATATCCTTCAAACCGTTCAGGGTGCAGGTATTGTCTATGTGCGAAGCAGGAAGCAGACGAAAGAGATTGCTCAGTCGCTCCAAAAGGCCGGTATCTCGGCCGACTTTTTTCATGCCGGCCTCTCTCATGAGGTGAAGGTCTTAAAACAGAACGCATGGAAGCTCGACGAATGCCGGGTGATTGTGTCGACAAACGCCTTTGGAATGGGTATCGATAAACCCGATGTGCGAACGGTTGTTCACATGGATCTTCCGAATTCTCCGGAAGAGTATTTCCAGGAAGCCGGCCGTGCCGGACGCGACGGAGAGCGTTCTTATTCCATCATCCTGTATACCAGGGCCGATAGTGCAAAGCTGAAGAAAAGGGTTGCTGACGCTTTTCCCGACCGTGATTTCATCGTTCGCGTGTACGAGGCATTGGGAAATTATTATCAGGTGGCTGTGGGAGCTGGTTACAACGATGTGTACGACTTTAGCCTGTATGAATTTTGTCAGCCTTTCAAGCTACCCTTCCTGCAAACGCATCATGCGCTGAAGATATTGGAGCTGGCCGGCTACATTGAATATACGGAAGAGATTGATGTGCGTTCCCGAATACGGTTTCTGATCTATCGCGACGAGATGTATTCCCTTCATCTCGACAGAGATACCGATGAATTGTTGCATACTATTTTGCGGAATTATACCGGTGTTTTCTCGGATGATGTTTATATCGATGAATCGATGCTCGCTGTCAGAACCGGTAAAAGCAGGCACGAGATACAGGAGATGCTCATCTCCCTCTCACGCATGCGTTATATCCGTTACATACCTCAGAAAAAAACGCCTTTTATCGTGTTTACTACTTCGCGCGAGGAAACACGGTTTGTCACCATCTCCAAGGCAGTATATGAAGAACGGAAAGAGCGGTTCGAGAAGCGTATCAATGCAATGATTGGTTATGTTGAGGAAGAGGCTGTTTGCCGAAGCAGGATGCTGTTGATCTATTTCGGGGAGAAAAATCCGAAAGATTGTGGTCATTGCGACGTCTGTCTGAAGAAAAACGAAACAGGCCTGTCGAATTATGAATTTCGCCGGCTTGAAGAGCAAATAAAGGAATCATTGCAGCAGGAACAACCACGCAGAATAAACAACCTGGTAGATTCACTCACAGATGAAAACACAGAGAAAGTGATTCGGGTTATCCGCTTTCTGATTGATATGGGAGAGCTCGGGCTCAAAGATGATTTTGTGTCGCTGGTTTTTCAAAATTAAAAAATCCCCTCTAAGCGTTGACTCACATTATATTGGTGGAAGTCCAAGTTCCTCTAAGAATTTATTATGTGTCTCTCTTGCTTTGTTAATTTCCTTGTCAATATCAAGCAGTTTTTTGTTTACCTCTTTCAAGTCAATTATTTCTTCATCTAATGAGGTGCTTACATAGCGTGAAATATTCAAATTGAATCCGTTTTTCTCAATTTCGTCCATTGAAACTCTGCGGGAGTAACGGGGTTCTTCTTTTCGTTCTCTGTAAGTCGCAACTATTTTTTCAATGTGTTCCGGAAGTAAGTTGTTTTGTCGCTTTCCTTTTTCAAAGTAGTCAACAGCATTGATAAACAACACATCGTCAAACTTTTTGCACTTCTTTAATACCAATATGCAAACGGGAATACCTGTGGAGAAAAACAAGTTGGCAGGAAGACCAATTACCGTGTCAATATTTCCGTCCTTCAGCAATTTTGTTCTGATCCGTTCTTCAGAACCGCCTCTGAATAAAACGCCATGAGGCAAAATAATGGCCATGGTTCCCTCCTGGCTCAGATAATGAAAACCATGTAAAAGAAAGGCAAAGTCGGCTACTGACCTTGGAGCAAGGCCGTAACTCTTGAAACGAAAATCTTCTCCCATTGCCTCCGAGGGATCCCAACGATAGCTGAAGGGCGGATTGGCCACAACAGCATCAAACTCCATTTTTTTTGCGGGATTCATTTCATTAAAAATATCCCAATCGTTGAGCAACGTGTCGCCGTGGTGGATTTCAAACTCTGTGTCCTTCAAGCCATGCAAAAGCATGTTCATTCGGGCTAAGTTGTATGTAGTGATGTTTTTTTCCTGTCCGAAAATTTTACCGATGGTACCTCCTGATTCTATCATTCTTTTGCGGACATTGAGCAACAACGATCCTGAACCGCAGGCAAAGTTATTTCTGATATTCACTATTCGTAATCTTTCCTTTTTCTTTTATATACTTTACTGCCTTTATTTGCCTTTCATTTAATCCCATTTTTCTTAAATTTTGCTTTTTATGTCCGAAATATGTCCGAAATATGTCCGAAAATCCCAGCCCTTGTTAACTTGCCATTCTCGATCAAATTTAACTTCTCAAGAATTTTTAGGGGGTCATTTTCATCTTTCACAGATGGGATTCTTTTTACTGCTATCTTCTTAAATTTATCAATAGTTTCAATATTTATATCATCAATAGAAGCGTTTTCCTCAATATACTCTTCCCAGTTCTTGCCTGATTTTGATATCAGAAACCTTGTCAGGTCCCTGTCTTTTAGTTCCTGAATTGTACTTCCGCTTCTGACATAAAATCTTCCGTGATAAGAAATAGGAGCGAAAGAATGTTCAACTTCTATTCCAATTATTTCTTTGCTTTCTTTCTTTTCCAATTGGACACTCGGAATAATACCGAGGATATCCCTGAATTTATTAGGCAAATCTTCAAGCAGTTTTTTTGAATCTTTTACTCCAACAGGATTGCCATTATCATCAACTCCGATGAGCAATCTTCCGCCATTGGTATTTGCAAAGACACAAATCCATTTGAGATATTCATCCCGCCATGAGGATTTGAATTCGGTTGTATGAGATTCAACTGATTCTAAATCCATATTTCTCTTTTCTTTTTTCAGAGGTTTCTTTTCCACCTTCTACTATTTCACATTTATCTACCTGACTACCAACATGGAGATACCGGCTGAACAGGTTGCCCTCCCTTATAAATATCGTTGGCGAGTGGAATTCTTTTAAAAAGGATCAAATAACACTCACTGGCCGCATCCGGAACAAATGTACAAAAAAATGTCATTCTCTTCCGCTATTCATTTCTGTTTCTGTAAAAAAGCAATCTTGGCTCTGACTGTATGTCTTAACGCAATAGTTCACTATCCTTACAGAGTTTATCCACAATGAGCGGGAGCAGCCCATAGTTTATGTCAGGCAAGGGTTCTGTATCGGCTCTTGTTGTTAGGGTAGTGGTAACCAAAAATAGGAAGATGCTAGCTTCGTCATTGTTCCTGATGTTTGTTCCCCCTTATTGGGAACTCCTTAAGTTTCTCTCTTAGCGCTTACCGAAAACACTGAACTTTAATTTACCGAAATTACTGCATTCTCAGTTACCGTTAGCAACTTTTCCGTAAGCTACGAAACAAAATCTCTTAAATTCTCTTTACCGGTTGTCCATTAAAAAAAGAATCTTATCTGTATATAAAGGATTTTACGTGATTGTTCCCCCTCAATATGCAGCTAAAGGAATTGTTCCGGCAATGTACTATATTTCACAATTAATGGAATATCTGGATAAACCCTATTATATTGGTTTGCTCAATGCAGCAGAGCTTCATGGTGCAGCTCATCAACGCCCTCAGCTTTTTTCGGTCATGACGATATATCCGTCATCCAATGTATCCAAGGCAAAGAACAATATCATAGAGTGGGTGTACAGGAAAGAGATTCCCGAACGATTTTTGCAGACAAGAAACTCGGAAACAGGTGTTGTTCGTTTCTCAAATCCTGAATTGACAGCGATAGATTTGATACAATACGAAAAACATATAGGCGGACTATCCAGAGCGGCAACCGTTTTGGAGGAACTGGTGGAACAGACTGATTTTTCAAAGGCTTCGGAAGGATTATTCGACTACACATCTGTGGCTGTAATACAACGACTGGGTTTTATATTGGAAAGAATTTTAGAAGAACAACAGCAGGCAGATGTTCTCTATAAACAATTAATCATGTTTGGTAAAAAGTTGAACTATATTCCGTTAAGTACGCGTTCCAACAGAATAAGTTGGGATAAAGACCCCCGCTGGAAAATAAATGTAAATACTGAAATAGAAACCGACGATATATGATAAATAGGGCATCTATTACCTAATGGCGGGCACAAGCTCCGTGGAATACCAATGAACAGGTAGAACAGGATTTGATAATATGCCGTACATTGATAGCCATTTTCAGCGATGAGTTTTTAGCAAGCAAATTGGCTTTTCGGGGAGGAACCGCATTGCATAAACTATATCTTACGCCCCAGAGAAGATACAGTGAAGATATTGACCTTGTTCAGATTGATCCGGGACCGATAAAACAAATACTCTCTCGCTTGGGTGAATTATTGGATTTTCTGCCCAGAAAAGTTGTTAAACAGAAACGCTACAACAATACCATGTTGTTTCGTATGGAATCTGAAATTCCGCCGATTGTACCTATACGGTTGAAAATTGAAATCAATTGTTTCGAACACTTTAACGAGTTGGGATTAGTTAAAGTTCCTTTTTTGATGGAAAACAGTTGGTTTTCAGGGAATAGCGAATTGACCACCTATGTCTTGGAAGAATTATTGGGAACGAAACTTCGTGCTTTGTATCATCGAAAAAAAGGGCGCGACCTATTCGATTTGTACATAGCCCTGACTTCGAAAGAAGTTGATATTGATTTGGTTATTCGTTGCTATATACGTTATATGGAATTTGTCGTATCTCAGCCTCCTACTTATAAGCAATTTATTCAAAACATGGAAAATAAAATGAATGATCCTGAATTTTTGGGAGATATGGAGAACCTTCAAATTTCCGAGGAAGCATATGAAATGCAAGAGGCATATCGTGTTGTAAAAGAAAGGATTATTGATAAATTGATGAGATAGGAGCATTTTGATATTTCTTAAATAGAACCCACTTGTAATTAGCAAATTTACAATGTACAAAAAATGGCAATGTTGAGTGTACAAATTTTGGGGGTATTATATTCAGTATATATTATATATATTGTGCACTTTTCAAAATATGTGAGGGGAAATGATATTTTATGTTCTTGTGTTTTTTATTGTGTTCCCACAAAGAAAAAACACTCACCGAAAAACTTCGATAAGTGCTTGTTTTTTTGAGAGTGACTCCGGCGGGATTCAAACCTGCAACCTTCTGATCCGTAGTCAGATGCTCTATTCAGTTAAGCTACGGAGCCAAATTTTATGCGTGCAAAGATACAATATTTTTGTCATTGTACAAAAAGCTTACCGAGTTTTTTGTACAACACAGTTAAAAGGATATTCTGTTTTAAATCATTCGGTATATATAAACCGGAAAATAACTTTACAATCATCGCCCGACAAATGCAATGGAATTGGAACTAAAAAACTTGGGCAGCAACCTGGGACTAATCGAAAACCCACGAAAAGTTTAATTTGGAGCGAAAGAAAAACGCATTAAATTCTTTGTTAATAATCTGAATTATTGTAACTTTGCAGTCCGATTATTAGTTTTTATCAATTAAAAGTTTGATTTATAGCTTTTTATTTGCCTTTATGTCCCTTAGCAAGACAAAAAGAGGAAGCAGGGTAAGTCGACTTTACTATTATTTACGAATTAAAAAACAACAAAAGTGGATACACTAAGTTATAAAACCATTTCTGTCAATAAAGAAACGGCACAGAAAGAGTGGGTTGAGATTGATGCTGCGGGACAACCCCTGGGACGTCTTTGCTCAAAAGTAGCCAAGCTGCTGAGAGGAAAATATAAAGCGAGCTTTACTCCGCACGTAGATTGCGGCGACAATGTGATCATCCTGAATGCAGATAAGGTAAAACTTTCGGGCAACAAATGGACAGACCGCATCTATTACCGCTATTCGGGTTATCCGGGCGGACAACGTGAATTTACGGCTGCAGATCTGATGGCAAAAGGTCCGGATCGGCTTTTCAGAAAAGTGGTGAAGGGGATGCTGCCGAAGAACAAACTGGGAGATGCTATCCTGACAAACATGTTTGTGTATGCCGGCACAGTACATCCTCACCAGGCACAGAAACCCAGAAAATTAGATATTAATACGCTAAAATAATAAAGATGGAAGCAGTAAATGCATTAGGAAGACGCAAAGCAGCAGTTGCCCGTGTTTTTGTTACCGAAGGGACAGGCAAGATCGTCATCAACAAACGCGAACTGGAAAACTATTTCCCTTCTTCTATCCTTCAGTTCATTGTAAAACAACCCCTCAATACGCTCAATGTGTCGGATAAATATGATATCCGTATCAACCTCGATGGCGGTGGTTACAAAGGACAGTCGGAGGCTGCAAGATTGGGTATTGCGCGTGCTTTGGTAAAGATCAATCCCGAAGATAAACCGGCTCTGAGAGCTGAAGGCTTCATGACCCGTGACCCGCGCGTGGTGGAACGCAAAAAACCGGGACAACCGAAAGCAAGAAAGAGATTCCAATTCTCGAAACGTTAATTTTTTGGGATATTCAATCCGGTTGTTTCTCATCTTAGGTTGCAGAATCTGCCGGAGAGACAGATAAAGCGGCCTCGCCGGCCGCTCCGTTTAGTATCTAAATCGTAAGGACATTATCCCGCGAACAGATCAAATGAATAAGGTGTAATTTACCTTACGATTCGGTTTAGAAAAAGAATGTAAACGAATTAATCAACAAACAAAACATGGCAAAATTAGAATTTGACCAACTTCTGGAAACCGGAGCTCACTTCGGTCACTTAAAAAGAAAATGGAATCCTGCGATGGCTCCTTATATTTTCATGGAGCGCAACGGAATTCACATCATCGATCTTTACAAAACCATCGCCAAAACCGAAGAGGCTGCCGCAGCACTGAAGCAAATTGCCAAAGCCGGAAAGAAAATCCTTTTCGTAGCTACCAAAAAACAGGCAAAGCCTGTGATCGAAGAAAAAGCGCAGAGTATCAACATGCCCTATGTAATTGAACGCTGGCCGGGCGGAATGCTCACCAACTTCCCTACCATCCGCAAAGCGGTGAAGAAAATGGGCAGCATCGACAAGATGATTAAAGACGGCACGTTCGACACATTGTCGAAACGCGAAAAACTGCAGGTTACCCGTCAGCGTGCGAAACTCGAAAAAAACCTGGGATCCATACAAGATCTTACCCGTCTTCCATCGGCAATCTTTGTTGTGGACGTGATGAAAGAACAGATCGCAGTGAAGGAGGCCGAAAAACTGGGTATTCCTGTTTTTGCTATCGTGGATACGAATTCCGATCCCTCCAATATTGATTTCGTGATTCCTGCCAACGACGATGCCGCAAAAGCAGTGGATATGATCCTCGGATACATTTGTGAGTCGATCAAAGAGGGTCTCGACGAGCGTAAAGTGGAGAAAGCGGATGCCGCTGCAGCGGAAGAGCAAGACGAAGATGCACCTCAACGCAGAGAACGTAAATCGAAAGCAGCCAGGAAAGAACGCGTGAAAAAAGAAGACACGGAAGCCATGAAAGCAGCCGTTGTGAGCAAATACGCGAAGGACGAAGAGGTTGACGAATAAGTAAAACATTAACATAGAAAAAAATATGGCAGTTACAATGGCAGAGATCCAGCATTTACGCAAAATGACAGGTGCGGGAATGATGGATTGCAAAAATGCACTTAACGAAGCAAACGGTGATTTCGACAAAGCAATGGAGATCATCCGTAAGAAAGGGCAGGCAGTAGCCGCAAAACGTGAAGACCGTGAAGCGTCGGAAGGTTGCGTATTGGCAAGAACTGAAGGTGATTTTGCGGCAGTGGTGGCATTACAATGCGAGACCGACTTCGTGGCAAAGAACGAAGAATTTATCGCACTCACACAACAGATTCTCGAAGCAGCTATCGCTCATAAACCCGAAACGCTCGATCAGTTACTCGCAGTGGAACTCCCCAACGGAACCGTGTCGCAATTGATCACCGATAAGATCGGTGCTACCGGAGAAAAGATGCAGTTGGGTTTTTACGAACATATTACAGCTCCTTTTGTAACATCATACATTCACCTGGGTAATAAACTGGCTACCATTGTAGGGTTTAATCAGGCCCACGTGGATGAGCATGTGGCAAAAGATATAGCTATGCAGGTAGCGGCAATGAATCCCATTTCCATTACAGCGGACAGTATACCTGCCGCAGTGAAGGAAAAGGAACTGGAGATTGCCCGCGATAAAGCCCGTGAAGCCGGTAAGCCTGAAAACTTACTCGACAGAATTGCCGAAGGCGCTCTGCAAAAATTCTATAAAGAATCTACACTGCTTCAACAGGAGTACGTGAAGGATCCGAAAAAGACGGTTGAACAGTTTTTGAAAGAAAACGATAAGGAACTGTCGGTGATTGCCTTCAAGCGGGTGTCGCTGAATGTGTAACTGTCACGTTTATGAATAAAAAAACGCTTCCGGGGAATTACCCTTGGGGCGTTTTTTTATTTGGGAGTGTTCCCGACGGTCCAGGTGAGCACATAGTCGGGATGAACTTCGTAATGCAAACTGAATGACTGTGTCAGTTCGGTTTTGGTCTCAGTAGCCGTTATCACACCCCTCAGCTCCGGGGTAAACGGATGGATATGCAAATGATGCCTGAAATCGACACCCTGCTCATTCATCAGTTTGAACAGACTTTCCTTTGCCGACCAGTGAAGTAGCTGATGTACGGTGCTTTGTGACGGATCGATATATTCATTGTCGGAAATAAATTTCCCGGCTATCTTGATTACCCGCTCTGAGCGGGTTTCGATGTCAATGCCAACCGCAAATGCCTCGTGCAGGAGAATGGCAGCGTAATCTTTTGTATGTGAGATGCTTATGTGCATTTCCCCATCTGCCAGGTAAGGACTTCCATCTTCCCGGTTAAGGATAATCTGCTCTTTTCCCAAAAGATCCAGCAACATCACCCGGGTAGAGAGCCATTCAATGGAACGCCTCTCCGAACGGATATCATGCAGGTACAGGCTCGCCTCGGAGCGCAGATGCCGGGGGAAGAGCTGCAGGAGGGCTTCGCGTGATTCATCCATTTTCCAAATGCCAAGGAGGCCTTCGCCGACGGTATGTTCTTTTCTTATAAGCATGAGGGGACCTTATTGGTGAAGCTTGGCGTAAGCATTATTCATCCTTCTTGTTTTTTGGAGGGATGTAACGCACTTTGGTAATCCGTTTCTTGCTCATCTCTTCTGCCTGGAAGGTGTGTTTCTTATAGGTGAAACTCTCTTTTCGTTTCGGAAAATCGCCTTTCAATTCCAAGAGAAGTCCGGCGAGAGTATCAATCTCATCCTGCATCTGCTCGAAATCCTTTTCAGGCAGACCGGTGATTTTGATGAAATCCTCCAGTGGCGTTTTTCCCTCGAATATATAGGATCCGTCTGCCTCTATTGTATAGAAAGGCAGATCCTCATCGTACTCGTCACTGATATCACCTACAATTTCTTCGAGAATATCTTCCATCGTCACCAGGCCCGAAGTGCCGCCATATTCATCGACTACGATGGCCATGTGGTTTTTGTTGGCACGAAATTCTTCCAACAAATCATCAATCCGTTTGGTGCCGGGAACAAAGTAGGCGGGACGTATCAACGACTGCCATTTGAAATTGCCTGTTTTACCCAAATGCGGCAGCAAGTCTTTCACATACAGGATTCCTTTGATGTTGTCGGGGTTCTCTTCGTATACCGGGATGCGGGAAAAACCGGCATCTACGATGAAATCGATAACCTCAACAAACGATGTCTGTGTATCAATAGCCACCATGTCTGTCCTTGACACAAAGATGTCGTCTGCCATTTTATCTTTAAAGCGAATAATCCCTTCGAGCATATCTTTCTCCTGATCCCGTGTAATCTCATTCGAGGTGATTTCGAGTGCCTTTGAAAGGTCGTCTACCGATATTTCGTGCTTACGTTGCGTGATGGAACGGTTGAAAACGGTTGTACTGCGCACAAGCAACGATGAGAAAGGAGTCATTATGCTGTGAACAATCCTGATAAATGGCGCATTGTGGGCGGCAAACCGAAGTGGATTATAGGAAGCATAGCGCTTCGGGAGAATGTCCACAAACAGCAGGATAATACTTATGGGGATAATGATCTCGAGAAACAATGTATCCACCGGACTCCCGGCAAACCAAGGCAACCTGTTCAGCAGGTATAAGATCAAAACAGCGATGGTTACATTCAGGAAATTGTAGGCAATGACAATGGAGGCCAATAGTTTTTCCGGCTTAATGAGCAGACGTGAAATGCGAATCTTATCAGCCTCCTCAGAAGAGTGCACTTCTTCGACGAAGTTTTTATCGACCGTGAAGAAAGCAATTTCAGACCCCGAGATAATTGCATTCATAAGAATGAACAGGAGCAACAGTGCGGCGAGCAGATAATCGGACACCGCTGGTATAAATGCCGGCAGATTGAGGGATAAATACAATAAAGGGTCAGGATCCAAGTGGCAACTTTTTAATGGAACAGAGAGAATGTTTTAACGCTTTATATACAATGAAAGGATAAAACATTCTCTTGCAAAAATACGATGTTTTATTTAAAATGGCAAATCATCCACATCGGAAATCTCATCCAGATCGTTCGGTGTATCAGCAGCATTTGAAAAATCATGTCTGCCTCCGCCATTTTCACCTTCCATGCCTCCCGATTTACGACTCAGTAACTCGATATTGTCCGCAACCACTTCCGTGATATACCTCTTTACACCGCTCTGGTCGTCATACGAACGGGAACGAATTTTCCCCTCCACGTAGAGCAATGTTCCTTTCTTTACAAATTTCTCAGCAATCTGCGCCAATCCTCTCCAACAAACAATGTTGTGCCATTCCGTTCTTTCAGGCACCTGTGTGCCGCCCGAAGTCGTGTACCCTCTTTCACTGGTTGCGAGTGAGAAGTTCGCTTTCGCAACATCATTGTCGAAATACTTCATTTCAGGGTCCTTTCCTACATTTCCGACTAAAATAACTTTGTTCACTGACATAA
>JBDKRY010000275.1:0-6006 GCA_039683155.1 Proteiniphilum sp. | reverse complement strand
CATGATCTTTGCGTCTTTGGGCATTCGCTGAATCTCCAGGCTTAACATCTGTAATTCATGCATCACGGAGGGTACACAATCGGGTACCATTCCCAGATCTTCACCACATGCCATCATCGCTGTGGATGAAATGAGCACAGGAAGTTTTTTCATCGCCTGCTCACGCCAGAAATAGTTGTGGCGATGATAATAAAATTCATCATAAAGGCGATTAAAAGACTCTTTCACAGGCTCGTCCAGGTAACGGTACGAATAGGTATATTGTGCTGTGATGCGCGGATGAAACCGATTTTGATCATGCCGGTCCCGTATGAAAAGCACCTCTGTGCAAAGCGAAAGTAGTCCGTTATGAATACGCCTGCTTTTTTCATCGGTCAGTCCGGCAAACAAATGGTCGATTTTTTGTTGTGTATCGCAAAACACTTTCAGTTTAAACAACTGCCATCCCGATACATCCAGATAGTCATTTTTCACCTCATCCGTATATTCACCGAAGATTTCAGGCAGAAAATGTTCGTGAATGAAAGGTTTTACCATCCGTTGCTCATCGAAAGGAATGCCGGCACGGTTGATTTCTTCTGCCCAGTATGGCAATGCGGGACTGAAGTATCCGAGCAAACCCTGCACGGCATGGAGCGGTATCTCCCAGATACGGAAAAATCCCAGGATATGATCGATTCTGTAAGCGTCGAAGTAATCAGACATTTTGCGAAAGCGGCTGATCCACCAGGAATAACCATCTTCAGCCATCGCCTGCCAGTTGTATGTGGGAAAACCCCAGTTCTGGCCCAGGTAGGAGAAATCATCAGGGGGTGCACCGCTCTGGGTATCCATATTGAATAGATAAGGTGTAGTCCAGGCGTCGATACTGTTCCGGCTGATGCCAATGGGGATGTCCCCCTTTACGGTAACCCCTTTTTCATGCGCGTACTTCTTTACCTTTGAAAATTGTTCATGGAGCAGGAATTGTATAAAATACCAATAGTGAATTTCTGTCTTTGCCTCCGGATTGATCTCCATCATCTGCTGCAGACGATGCTCGTCGAAACTGCTGAACTCGCCCCATTCCCTGAAGTCAGCAGTGTTATTTCTGTCACGCAAATAGCAAAAACAAGCGTACGGGAAAAGCCAGTAGCTGTTCTTCTTATAAAAAGCCAAATATTCGGTAGATGACAAGACGGTACTCCCGTTTTCCAGAAACAGATCGCGACTATAATCGGTCTTCAGTTTTAAGACTTTCTCATAGTCGATCTCCGGTAAGCTGTTCAATCGCGCTGCTTCCCGGATATAGATATTGTTTTTTTTCTCATCTTTCAATGGAAGATAGCTGCATCCCAGGTAAATGGGATGAAGGGCGTAAATGGAGATGGTGCTGTAGGGGTATGAGTCGTGCCATGTTCTGGAGGTGGTGGTATCATTCACGGGGAGTAACTGAATCATCTGCTGCCGTGTGAGAGAGACCCAGTCGATCATTTTATAAAGATCCGTAAACTCACCTATGCCAAAGCTCTGCTTTGTCTTCAATGAAAAAACCGGAATGGAGGTACCCGTGCCCTTATAGGTAAAGTACTGATAATGGTATTGCAGAGCCATTTCTACGAAGACAACGCCATTTTCGAAAGCCTTTTCAGCAAAAAGAATGCGGTTGCCACCATCTTCCCAGTGCATGACTTCACCGC
Organism: Proteiniphilum sp.; assembly: GCA_039683155.1. GTDB lineage: Bacteria > Bacteroidota > Bacteroidia > Bacteroidales > Dysgonomonadaceae > Proteiniphilum. The sequence goes on along the minus strand of JBDKRY010000275.1, from coordinate 4,327 downwards.
TGGCTTTATCGGAGATCACAAACTTGTATTCGCAGGACGAAGGCAATTTTTTCGCATCCAGCACAATCTGCCACTCACCTTCATCCAGATAAGATAACGACTGTGCCAGCGCCGGATTCCAATTACCCAATGCCTCACAGTCTCCAACCACACAAATTACCTGATCACGGTGTACATAGGGACAGATCACGTTCAATACCACAGACTGAGCATAATATTTTGTAGGAAGAGGCTCCTTTTCGTGCCGAAAAATACTTTCGGTGAAAACAGATGAATACAGATACGCGTGATAAGGCTTACTTTTCCAAAGATCCTGAATGAGAAATTTCTTTTTACCCCTGATGATATGCAATTTTCGGTTTGTTCCCCATTCGCGGCGAACGGTGTTCACACCTTGCCGGATAAAATAATAGTAGTGAATATCTGCCGTTGCGGTCACGTTTACTTCCGTGAACCAATCATCTCCCTCATTGGAAAGGACAAGTGCATTGGATTCATCAAGTTGTCCCAGTTCAGGAACAGATCCGCAGAGACAGACCTGCTGTCCCCATGTGGTATGGTAGTTGAGTTGAAATGTCAGAAGAGCCATTCAGATTCTTTCGTTTAAATCATGAAAGACGATATACGTTTTTCAATGATGGTGTGTATTAAATTATTGACAGATTGGGAGCAAATCTACAATAATTTATAAACGAATGGCGTTGAAACCGGTTTCTTTTCAGCAGAATACCGTGCAATCGATTGCGACGGGAATACCTGCAAGAAGGATGCCCGATCTGTTTCTTTTACAGGAAGATAAGAATCATCAATTGCGCTATAATCACCCTGAGAAACATTGTCAGCGGATATACGGTGGCATAGCTCACGGCAGGGATATCATTACCGGCACTAGCGTTGGCATAGGACAATGCCGGGGGATCGGTCATGCTTCCCGCAATCAAGCCCATCAATGTGAAATAATTGAGTTTACATACTTTCCGCCCGATGATGCCAGCGATCAAAAGAGGAACTACGGTGATGATCACACCATAGCCAATCCATGTATATCCGCCATTGATGACCGTTTCCACAAAATTTCCACCGGCACCCAGCCCCACGCAGGCAAGGAAAATGGCAATACCTGTCTCACGTAACATCAGGTTGGCACTCATGGTGGTGTACGTCACCAGCTTATATTTGGGACCGAATTTGCTGAGCAGGATAGCTACGATAAGCGGTCCACCGGCGAGTCCCAGTTTCACGGGTTGGGGGATGCCGGGTATCATGAAAGGAATGCTCCCCACCAATACTCCCAGCGCAATGCCAATGAAAATGGAGATGAGGTTTGGTTCTCTCAGTCGTTTGAGTGAGTTACCCAGGAACTTCTCCACATTGGCGATGGACTCTTCCGATCCCACAACTCTAACGCGGTCGCCAAGCTGGAGCTGTAGGCGTGAATCGGCAATCAGGTCTACACCGGCACGGTTGACCCGCGTGATATTTACGCCGAAAAGATTTCTCAGTCGCAGGCTTCCGATGGAACGACCGTTAATGGCTGACTTGGTGATGGCGATTCTCCGGGAAACAAGCTGAGAATCGAGTTTGTTCCACTCCTCTGTGTTCATATCGATGCGGCGGCCTATCAATGCTTCAATCATATCAATGTTCTTCAGGTTGGAAACAACCAGTACCTTATCGCCCTCGTTCAGTACGGTCTGTGGCTGAGGCACCACCAATGCCTGCGTACGAGCATGCAACACCCGGGAGATGACAAATTCTTTTTCTATCAGATGTTTGATCTCACGGATATTTTTTCCAAAGATAGAAGGATTCTCTACCTGCAGCGAGAACATATGAGCTTCGGTTAATTTGGATTCACTTTTGTCGTTAAGCTCACTGTTTTCTTTGGCAAAGTTGATGCGGAAAATATATCGGAACAGAACGATGGTCAGGATGATGCCGACCACACCCAGTGGATAGGCCACGGCGTAGGCCGTGGCAATGGTTGGATCGGTAGTTCCCGTCACATCGGTATAGGTCTGTTGGGCAGCACCCAGCCCGGGGGTATTTGTGACCGCTCCCGAGAGTATACCGACCATGGTTGCAATGGGTAAACCGGTGACAGCATGAATGATGTATGTGGTGAGCGCTCCCAGAAGCACAACGCCGGCAGCCAGCAGATTGAGTGTGATCCCTCCCTGTTTGAATGAGGAGAAGAAGCTGGGTCCTACCTGCATACCGATGGAGAAGATAAAAAGAATCAACCCAAATTCTTTCAGGAAGTGCAAGGTATTTTCATCAATCTCCAAACCAATATGTCCCAGAAATATTCCGAAAAAAAGAATCCATGTTGTCCCGAGAGAGATTCCGAAAATCTTTATTTTCCCCAGCAGAAGTCCTACCGAGATTACCAGTGCAAGCACCATAATTGAATGTGCAATACCCGTTCCGGTAATTAAGTCTACTAACCAATCCATTGTGTAAATAACCTAAATATGTGCGAAAACGCCGCAAAGGTAGTACTTATTTCATTGAAATCAAAAACAATCTCTGCAGCCAGCGTAGCTGCCAGCACATCCTCTACCACCTCCGTGTCCGGATTACAGATACACTGCACTTGAATATATCTCATTCCCCATTATTTATTCCACAAAAGTAGCTAACTTTCCGGGAATCGGACGAAAAGTTGCCTGCAAAGAAAAGCAATTTCCATACCCTGAAAAAGAAAAAATATCTTTCCGCGACAGATAAAATGTTTATAAATGTTACAAAATTGTCTATTTTGTAGGATATAACTTTCCAATTGATTTTTTTATCCTACTTTTATCCGTCCAAAAAAATCACCGTTTTCACGCTGCTTCATCATCAGTGTTTGTTGACTTCTGATTATCCGGCGTCACGAAAGCTTTCAGTCAAAAATTGTCCTATGAGAATAACGATTCTATTCATTTCATTTTTTATCGCCACTTTTTTATTTCCGGGATACGGACAGGAATCGAATGTACAAAAACTGATTCAGGAAGGGGTTACGCTTCATGATCAGGGAGAATACAAAAAAGCAATCGAAAAATACAACGAAGCCCTGGAGCTTCAACCACAATGTGTGCAAGCCATCTATGAACTTGCTTTATCTTATCTCGCACTGAAAGATTTCCCAAATGCTTCAAAGTTTAGTACCCGCGTGATTAACATGAATAACGACCAACTTTCACCCGGTGCGTATGCCGTGAAAAGTGAAGCACTGGCAGAGATGGGCAAAGTGGATGAGGCGATAAAACTGTTGCAGGATGGGTTGTATAAAAACGGAGATGAATATCAGCTACACTTTAATCTGGCGGTAAATTATTACAAAAAGGACGATGTTGATAAGACGCTGGACCACATCAGAAAAGCAATTGACCTCAATAAATCACAGAGTGGCGCCTTCTTATTGTACGCATACGCGTTGAATGACAAAGGACTTTGGGTACAGAGCATCCTTTCCATGCAGATGTTTCTTTTGTTGGAGCCCGACAGCAAACGATCGAAAAATGCTTTTGAGGAGATGTTACAGACCATGCGTATAAAAAAAACAGGTAAACCGGTAGCACGTTCTTTTATTCAACAGCAGATGATGCGCAGCGGGGCTGGCACCTTGTTGCATCCGGAAGATATCCCTCCTTTGACAATTGAGGATGGGCTTAACCGAAATTTTGTGTACCATGCCATCACCACCACCCTCGACTCGCTAAATGCGACACCGGAAGAAGAAGATGAATTCACCCGGTTCAAAGTTGTGAACAGGGCAATCATGAAAGTACTCCAAAAAGAGAGTATCAGTGCAAGAGAAGGTATATTCTGGACGTTTTATGTTCCTTTCTTTTCGCATATTGAACAATCCAATTTCTATGACACATTTTGCCGATACATCAGCGTATCTTATTATCCCGAGTCATTGGAATGGTGGCAGCAGAACCCCGAAACAGCTGAAAATTTCGTCATTTGGTTTGAAAAAGGCGACAACATCTGAGATAAAAGTTAAATAAAACAGGTACCTTTGCGTTGAGGTACAAATCTATGGAAATGATCGACGAGGAAAAACTACTGGAGGAATTACGCAATCAGCACACAAGTCGGAAAGGGTTTGCCCGCCTTGTATCTGAATATAGCGAAAGGTTATATTGGCAGATACGCAAGATGGTGCTTTCCCACGATGATGCCAACGATATTCTGCAGGATGTCTTCATCAAAGCCTGGACAAATCTGGAAAATTTCAGGGGAGAAGCCAAACTTACTACCTGGCTTTATCGCATTGCCATCAATGAAAGCATCACCTTCCTGCACAAAAAACGAAGCCAGAATAACATTT
>JBDKRY010000274.1:0-4975 GCA_039683155.1 Proteiniphilum sp. | reverse complement strand
TCCAGAAACTCCGTATAACTTAGAGAGTGAATACGAAATTCAATATATCGTCCCGATAATAACGTTGCCAGCTCTCCTGACAATAAAATTGCATTGCTACCTGTACAATAGATATCGCACCTTTCTTCGTTCAGCAATTTTCTTAGACAGCGTTCAAATGAAGTAATTTCTTGGATCTCATCAATAAATAGATAGTTCTTTTTATCAGGTTTCAAGTGAGATACTACAAAATCGTGAAGTTCTATATCATTTGTAACTGAGGAGTGTATATCCAATTCTTTATCCAGATAAATAATGTTGACATGCTCATTTCGTATTTTGTCCATTAACTGGAGCAACATATAACTTTTCCCAACTCTTCGTTGGCCGACAAGCACTTTTATGATCGGTTTATCTATAAACGGACCAATTTTATCCAAGTATAGCGTGCGTTTTAGGTATCTTTTTTCCATATTTCTTCAATTATGATTGAAACTATTTGCAAAAATACACAAAGTTTCAAACATAACAGAAGGTTTCACATCCTACTTAACTAAACAAAATATCTTCATCTGACAGTAAAAGTGGAGGTAGCATCAGGCACTACCGTACGATAACGAACAAAAGTGTTTATTTTTTTCCTGTTTGTTGTGTTAGAAAATACGTAAAAAGTTATCTTTGCCCCATGTTTAAACGCAAAAAAATATTCCGTTCGGCCTGGAGCCTACTTTTGGTCATACATATAGCATCTTCCTGCGCGCTGCAGCACGAAAACCAGAATACGGATACAGCTTCCCCTGAAGCAACAGATCGTTCATATGCATATGGTATATGTGTAGATTCGCTCAATGTGCATCGTTACACTATCCAAAAGGGAGATCACCTTGCTTCCATTCTGTCGGATCTCGGATTCACGGGAACGGATGCCGAACTGATAACCGGGGCCATTTCGCCCTTTTATCCTCCATCCAAAATGCAGATCGAAAGTATTTACGCAACAATAGCCACTCCAGACTCCACTTCAACGATACAGTATCTTGTTTTTGAAAGTTCGAAAACCGATTTTGTGGTGGTGGATCTCTGTTCAGATTCACTGGAAGCGTATGAATCCTCAAAACCGGTTACCCTGCAGCGCAGATATGCCGAAAGTACCATCACCTCTTCGATGTGGAATGCGATCATCGAATCAGGTGCCTCTCCCATGCTGGCGCTGAAACTGTCGGATATGTATGCCTGGCAGATCGATTTCTTTGATATCAAAGAGGGCGACTCTTTTCGTTTGATCTATGATGAAGCCTGGATAGATGATACAACCTTTGTCGATGTCGTTTCCGTAGAAGGAGCCGTTTTCAAGCATCAGGGACAGGAGTTCATGGCTATACCCTTTCAACAGGACTCCACCCGGGAATATTTCGATGCAAATGGGAACAGTCTGCGTAAAGCATTCCTGAAAGCACCGCTCGACTTTTTCCGCATCAGTTCTAAGTTTTCAAATGCCCGTTTCCATCCGGTACTGAAACGTTACCGTCCACACCACGGCGTTGATTATGCCGCTCCTGCGGGTACTCCTGTAAAAACGGTTGGCGACGGAGTTGTGATTGAGAAAGGGTATCAAAGAAACGGAGGCGGCAACTATCTGAAGATAAGGCATAACAATGTTTACACTACCACCTATATGCATCTCAGCCGGTTTGCCAAAGGTATTAAAAAGGGAGGCAGCGTGAGACAGGGTGATGTGATTGGTTACGTTGGTTCAACCGGCCTCTCCACCGGGCCCCATCTCGATTACAGGGTATACAAAAATAACCAGCCCATTAATCCGCTAAAAATGGAAGTACCCCCTTCCCACCCAGTGAGGCCCGAATTGAGGGACAGCTTCATGGTGATCCGTGACAACCTCCTGATGCAAATGGATAGTCTGCAACGAAAAGTGTAAAATAAAGAATAAATTGCTACCTTTGAGGCCTGAACGATTTCTTTTTTTACAGAAGATGGACAGTAAACAGAAAAATAGTGTTTTAAGATCACTTTCTGAACTTCTCCGGCTACAGAAAGAGGCGATCATGGAGGCAAACAACTCCGATATGCGGGCTTTCCCCGATATGGACGATTCCATGAGAGACCGGCTGAAGGTGGATGAGCAAAAGATCGACGGCATGATCCGTTCCCTGGCTGAGGTAGCAGCGCAACCCGATCCGGAAGGGAAGACAATCTATGAATTTGTGCGTGAAGACGGATTAAGGGTTATCAACCGTACAGTCCCTTTCGGTACCATTCTCATTATTTACGAATCACGACCCGACGTCACCATCGAGGCTGCGGCGACTGCCTTCAAGGCGGGAAATCGTATCCTGCTGAAGGGTGGCAAGGAATCATTGCAGACCAACTCACTGCTGACGCGTCTCTGGCAGGAAGCGCTGACCGTAAACGGGGTGGATGCAACCTATGTGGACTATCTCAATCTCTCCCGTGAGGAAACCCGGTGGCTTATCCGCGAGAACAGCCACAAGGTGGATCTGATCATCCCCCGTGGAGGAGAAGGACTGATTCGCCTTGTGCAGGAGAATACCTCCGTTCCGGTGATTGTGAGCGGCAGAGGCAACAACTTCCTCTATATTGACGAGGATGTCGATTTTGAGATGGCGATCCGCCTGGTTGTCAACGGCAAAAAACGGGTCAGCGTCTGCAATGCCATCGACAAAGTAGCGATTAACCAACACCTGCCTGAGGTGCAGGAGAAGGTAAGACAGCTGGTGACAGCGCTGCAGGAGAAAGGAATCGAAGTGTGGGGCAACCGCGAAATCGTGTCTCTCTGCAACAAGGTCAGGGAAGAGAACGATGCCGCCACCTTGTGTGAGGAGTACCTGGCACCGAAACTCTATCTCACCCTGGTGAGCAACCTCATGGAAGCGACAGAAATGATAAACCGTTACTCCGGCGGGCACTCGGCGGTGATCGTCACCAACGACTGCGCGGAAGCAGACCGCTTTATGCAGCAGGTAGACTGCGCCGCAGTCTATCACAATGCCTCCTCCCGTTTTACGGATGGGGGACAGTTCGGCGTGGGTGCCGAAATCGCCATCAGCACGCAAAAGCTGCACTTCCGCGGCCCTCTGGGAGCGCAGGAGCTGGTAACCAACAAATGGTTTGTTTACGGGGAAGGTCAGATCCGGGAATAACGGGAACAACACAGCACTATTAACACAACACATCGAAACTTACAAACACTCGGGCAATCTCATACATGAAGAAGAAACTGATCATCAAAATAGGTACCGCCACACTGACGGCCGGTACCAACCGCATCTCCTTTGCGGTGATTGAAAGCCTGGCACGACAGATCGTGGAATTGAAAAAAACATTTGATGTGGTTATCGTCTCCTCGGGAGCCATTGCCACAGCACGCCAGTTTGTGGAGATCAACGGTTATCATAAGAACGTGGACTCAAAGCAGGCCATGGCGGCTATTGGTCAGACCAAACTGATGGAGCTCTACGACAACATCTTCGCCACATTTGGGCTAAATATCGCACAGATTTTGCTCACCTACCGCGATTTCGAGAATCCGGTAGCCAGTGAAAATACGCGCAACACCATCAAACGGCTCTGGCAAGCCGATTATATCCCCATCGTGAATGAGAATGATACGGTTTCCATCGAAGAGATCGTTTTGGGAGATAATGATAAACTGTCGGCGCTCGTTGCCGTGATCACGGAAGCAGACCTGTTGGTACTCGTGTCGGATATCGACGGCATCTTCGATCAAAATCCGCATCTTCATCCCGGGGCACAGCTGATTTCAGTGGTAACCGACCTGAATTCCATCAAAAACTGTATCGAGGAAAAAACCTCCACATTGGGTACAGGAGGCATGTCATCAAAAATATACGCTGCCGAAATCTGTATGCGGAATGGCGTAGAGATGTGGATCGTGAACGGTCAGCGGACCAACTATATCATACAGGCAATAAAAGGGGAGATACCGTTTACCCGTTTTCATCACAACAATAAGCAGTTACCGGAGTAAAAAGCAGACACATGAAGCAGGGATTTATCGGATTCGGCAATCTGGCCAAAGCAGTATACAGGGGATTGAAAGAGGAAAAAGAGATGGAATTCGCCTACTTCGCCAGAAGTAAGAAGGAAGAACCTATCCGTTTCTACGAGACCATGGAGGAGCTGGTGGCTTCATCCGATGTGCTCTGGCTGGGTGTAAAACCGCAGGATCTGGGCGGCATTCTCGCCCACTTGAAAGAATGTAACCGGGAGGGGAAAACTATTGTCTCACCCGTTGCCGGGAAAAGCATCGCTTACATAGAACGTTACCTGGGAAAGGAACAGCTCGTGGTGCGCATCATGCCCAACCTGGCTATTGCTTACCGAAAGTCGGTCACTGCCTTTACCACAAACCGTCCGGACGATGAAAAGGCAAGAGAGATCTTCACACTGCTGGGTAAGCTGGGCAAAGCGGTAGAACTGGAAGAAAGCGGCTTCGACCTGTTCACCTCTATCTTCGGAAGCGGCCCCGCCTTTATTCTGGCATTTATTCAAATCTTCAAGGACAAGATGCAGGAGTTCAACCTTCCCGGACCACTGCTCGATGAGTTGCTGTTGGAGTTGACGCAGGGAACTACCCTCTACTTCGCACAAAACCAGAAGGACTACAGCATCGAGGAACTGATCAGAAACATCACCAGCAAGGGAGGCACCACCCAGGCAGGACTTGAATACTTTCGCATCCACAGGATCGGGAAACATTTCGAGGGTGTGCTCGATGCAGCCAGAAGCCGTTCGGAGGAAATGAGCCGCAACGGAGGCTAATTAATATAAAAAACTGATTGCACTGAACGTTAATTTGATTGTAATTATTTTTCAAATTCTATAACTTTCGACTCTTTTTCTTTAAGATTATTTTAAAATCTCAAGGTATACATTTTCACCAGAAGTCAGAATCAAAGTCAGCTTTGAATTATTTCTAATATTCTCTGATATTTAA
>JBDKRY010000273.1:0-14515 GCA_039683155.1 Proteiniphilum sp. | reverse complement strand
GAGGAGTTATTTTAACCTGCTCAAATTCAGCTGAGTCCGCTTTTTCCTGTGCAGCTGGTTTATCGGGTGAATCAACCGCAACCGGGGATTTCGTTTCCTCCGTTGCAGCAGGTTTGGGAGGTGAGGCAGGTGCCTTTTTGGCTCTCATTTCAGCAACGGCAGATCCTTCGGGCAGCACAGATTCTTCGGGCAGCACAGATTCTTTGGGCTGCACCGGTTTTTCGGGCTGCACCGGTTCTGACGGCTGCACAGAGGTGTCAATGGTACAGGCTACGGAACCTACCTCCAGCATGTCGCCCTCCGATGCCTTGAAACTGATTTTCCCCGATTCCTCTGCCACCAGCATCAATGTGGCCTTGTCGGATTCCAGCTCAGCTATTTCGGTGTCTTTTGTCACGACAGCCCCATCTTCCACCAGCCAGTGAAAAAGCTCAACGTGCGTGATGGATTCGCCGGGGCTCGGGATTTTTATTTCTATGATTGCCATATTTATTTGGTTGTAATTCAGTTGTTATTCGGTTGTAATTCGGTAGTTATTCAGTGGTTATTTTTTATCAGGTTTGTTTGAGACCTGATAAAATTATTCAATTTTATTCCTAAATGGTTATGGTCATTCATAATTTCACGATATACTTCTTCTGAAATTATATTTCTTCTGAATACCTTATTTAAACAGGCTCTACTCTCATAAAGCGAACCCCTTGCAATAATTGAAAAAACTCTGGAGTCCTTATAGGTATAGCGTCCAAAACCCTCACTTAGATTTAAACTTACTGAATCAACCGCTCTTATCCATTGTTTTCCCAAAGTATCCTTATGAAAATAGTCAAATGCCTCTATTACATGATAAACCTTGTCAGCCAAATCCATGGATAAATTATAGACTTCCAATTCTTCTAATTTCATAATTATTCAATTTCAATTCCGTAATTACTCAATTAACGCGAAGCGAATAACGGCGAAGCCGAATTACGTGCGCAGCACAAATATCGCGAAGCGAATAACGGCGAAGCCAAATTACGTGCGCAGCACAAATATCGCTTGTTCGATAATGCGCGCCTGGTTGATCTTGTGCAAGGCAGTCAACCCTTCGGCCGTAACGCCACTGGCAGGGCGACTGATCACCTGCAGTGCGCGATCGCTTAACTGCTCCTTCACAAAGAGCGCTGCTCCCATATTCGCCGGTTCCTCCTGTACCCAGACAAGCTCCGCATTTGCAGGATATCCCTCCAGGAGGGTTCTGAGCTGCTTGCCGGGAAAAGGATAGAGCTGCTCAAGCCGGATGACAGATATCTCCTCTGTCTGGACCTCTCTGCGGGCTGCCTCCAGCTCATAATATATTTTACCGGAGCAGAGCAGGATTCTTTTGACCTTCGAATAATCATGAAGCTGCATATCCTCCATCACCTCACGGAATCCATTTTCGGTAAAATCGGCCAGAGAAGAGATACACCCGGGGTGACGCAGCAGGCTCTTGGGAGTAAATACAATGAGCGGCACCCTGATATCGCGATGCAACTGACGGCGCAGCACATGGAAGAAGTTGGCCGGCGTGGTGCAGTTTACCACCTGCATGTTGAGGTTGGCGCACAAACTCAGAAAGCGTTCCATGCGTCCGCTTGAGTGTTCTGCTCCCTGCCCCTCATAACCGTGCGGCAACAACATGACCAAACCCGATTTCAGTCCCCATTTTTCCTGTGCAGCAGCGATGTACTGATCGACAATCACCTGCCCCACATTGTAAAAATCACCAAACTGTGCCTCCCACACGGTGAGTCCGTCGGGGTGGACAAGCGAATAGCCGTACTCGAACCCCAGAATGCCGTATTCATTGAGCGGTGAGTTGTAAACCCGCACCGGTGCCTGCTCTCCTCCCAGGTTCTTCAGCGGAAAATATTTATCCTTTCCGTCCCCGGTAATGATCTCCGCGTGACGGTGTGAGAAGGTGCCGCGTTCGGAATCCTGACCACTCAACCGTACGCTGTGCATCTCCCTGGCCAGGGAGGCATAAGCCATCAGCTCACCCATTGCCCAATCGTATGAATCGGCTTCAATCATGGCCGACCGCTGTTGAAACAAACGGATGGTCTTGTTGAAAAACGTCTTATCGTCAGGCAGGGTGGTGATGCTGTGCGCCAACTGCAGAAAAAGTTCTTTGGAAATGGCAGTATCGACCGTCGTTTCAAAATCACCGGCTTCCGGCAGCCGGATTTCCGGATGCTGCCCGGCCATAAAAATATGCAGATTCACCATATCGGAGACCTGGGACTCCTCATACGCCTTCTCCAGCACCTGGTGAAAATCGGCCAATTTCGCATCAAACAGCTGCGGAGTAATTACTCCCTCGGCCATCAGCTTCTCTGCATAGATATCGCGGGGATTTTTATGCCTGGCGATAATATCATAGAGCTCAGGTTGGGTGAAGCGGGGCTCATCACCCTCGTTATGACCGTATTTTCTGTAAGACAACAGATCGATAAATACATCGATATTGAACGTCTGCCGAAATTCCAGTGCCAGCTTGGCCACGAAAACCATCGCCTCAATATCGTCACCATTTACGTGAAACACAGGCGACTGCGTTACCTTCGCCACATCGGTACAATAGGTGCTGGAACGGGCCTGCAGATAGTTGGTGGTAAACCCCACCTGATTATTGATCACGATATGGATGGTGCCGCCCGTTTTATAACCCTCCAGCTTTGAAAACTGAATGGTCTCGTAAACCACCCCCTGCCCGGCGATGGCAGCGTCACCATGCACCAGAACGGGCAACACCTCACTGTAATTATACCCGTGTTCATTCTCCAGCTTTGCACGCGCAATACCCTCCATTACCGGTCCTACGGTCTCGAGATGGGAAGGGTTGGGTGCAAGGCTCACCGAAAGGGTTCGCCCTTCGTAATCGATGGTATTGTCGTACCCGAGATGGTATTTCACATCACCATATTTGATTTCCTCCTCGTAATTCTGGGCATTAAACTCACGAAAAACCTGCGAATAGGGTTTTTTCATGATATTGGTGAGCACATTCAATCGCCCCCTGTGGGCCATTCCAATCACAATATCGTTCACACCATAGTCACCACCGTGCATAATAATGGCATCCAGCGCGGGAATGATGGACTCCGACCCTTCGAGGGAAAAACGTTTCTGCCCCACAAACTTTTTGTGCAGGAAATCCTCGAAGCCGGAGGCCTCCACCAACTTGTCCAGAATACGCAGCTTTTCTTCCGACTCCAGCTTCTCCTGGTTTTTGGAAAGCTCCATTTTTTCCTGCAGCCATCGCACAATCTCCGGCTTGGTCATGTAACGATACTCTACGCCGATAGACTTGCAATACGTTTCCTCAAGCTGGGCAATGATCTCTCTCAATGTTGCATTATCAAGGCCAATCTCCTTGCCTGCTTCGAACCGGGTATCAAGATCCTGCTCCGTGAGATTGAAATTCTCAATTGCCAGCGTGGGGGTATATGAACGTCGGGTGCGCACGGGGTTGGTTTTGGTAAACAGATGACCACGACGTCTGTAACCGGTGATAAGCCGCATGACGGCAAGTTCTTTGGGAGAATGCTCCAATGATTCTTCACTGCCGGTGGGTTTCATCGGGTAATGTGAAGTGGCTAAATCGAATCCCTGAAAGAAATAACGGAAACTTTCATCCACGCTTTCGGGATCTTCTTTGTATTTTTTGTATAAAGCCTCGATGGCTTCAATATCCATTGCACGTAATTCGTTATGGGCATTCATCAATCAATCTTTCTTCATTTTGTTATAAATCGTAAAGATGGCAAAATTGTTCATTGAAACCAACACTTTTTGGGAAAAGAGTTTATTTACAACCGGATAATCAAAATTATCGATGATACATCGGTCGGGTAAATTAACTACCGCGACATTTCTCCATGTCATGAAAAATTGCTATTTTTGACCTCCCAAATGATGTTATCCGCAAAAAAAGACAACAAATCATCATAAAAATGAACTCTATGACAAAAAGCGCTTTACAAATTGCACGGGCAGCTTATAAGCCCAAGATGCCCGAAGGATTAAATGGCAACGTGAAAATTGAAGAGGGAGCTGCCACCGAAGCGGTGCGCGACCAGAAAGAGATTCAACAACTTTTTCCCCATACTTACGGGATGCCCATTGTAAAGTTTACACCAACAGCCGGCAAACCGGGAATAAACAAACCCCTGAATGTAGGCGTAATCCTGTCGGGAGGACAAGCTCCCGGCGGACACAATGTGATTGCAGGAATATTTGACGGCATCAAACGGTTGCACGCCGACAGTAAGCTGTATGGTTTTATCCTGGGTCCCGCCGGACTGATCAACCACGAGTACAAGGAACTCACAAGTGATATCATGGACGAATACCGGAACACCGGCGGATTTGATATCATCGGCTCGGGAAGGACAAAGCTGGAAACCAAGGAACAGTTCGACCAGGGATTGCAGATACTGAAAGAACTCAATATCAAAGCCCTGGTGATCATCGGAGGCGATGACTCCAATACCAACGCCTGTATACTGGCCGAGTATTACGCATCCATCCAGGCAGGGGTGCAGGTGATCGGCTGCCCGAAAACTATTGACGGTGATCTCAAGAACGAGCAAATTGAAACTTCATTCGGGTTCGATACGGCGTGCAAAGTATATGCTGAACTGATCGGCAATATCCAACGCGACTGCAACTCGGCGCGCAAATACTGGCACTTCATCAAGGTGATGGGGCGCTCTGCCTCACACATCGCCCTGGAATGCGCACTGCAAACACATCCCAACTTTTGTATTGTATCGGAAGAGGTGGAAGCAAAAGCATTGTCACTCGACGATATCATTGATCAGATAGCCGGTGTGATCGCGAAACGGGCGGAGAAAGGATTGAATTTTGGGACAGTGATCATCCCCGAAGGGTTGATCGAGTTCATTCCCGCCATGAAGAAGCTGATCAGCGAACTGAACGATTTCCTCGTACACAATCAGGAAGAGTTCGATCTGGTACGTCGCTCCGGTAAACGGGATTACATCATCAGCAAGCTCTCTAAGGAGAATGCCGAGATCTATGCCAGCCTGCCCGAGACAGTGGCCCGTCAGCTCACGCTCGACCGCGACCCGCACGGCAACGTACAGGTATCGCTGATCGAAACAGAGAAGCTCTTGGCTGTGATGGTGAAGAAGCGGCTCGATCAGTGGAGTAAAGAGGGAAAATACAACGGTAAGTTCGCGAGCATCACCCATTTCTTCGGATATGAAGGGCGCTGCGCAGCTCCGTCGAACTATGATGCGGACTACTGCTATTCTCTCGGTTATACGGCATCGATGCTTGTTGCGGCTGGAAAGACGGGCTACATGGCCTCGGTTCGCAACACTACCGGACCTGCCGCCGAATGGATCGCCGGCGGGATTCCCATCACCATGATGATGAACATGGAACGCCGTCACGGCGAGATGAAGCCGGTAATTCAGAAAGCGCTGGTGGAGCTGGAAGGAGCCCCTTTCAGGTACTTCGAAAATCATCGTGAAAAATGGGCCATTGACACCGATTATGTATATCCCGGTCCCATCCAGTACTTCGGCCCTACGGAAGTATGTGATCAGCCAAGCAAAACATTGCAGCTGGAACAAACCGGCAAGATTGAGATACAATAACTCTTGACAGAGATCCAGCAGGAAAAACCGGGAAACCATTTTTCTGATACCAAGTTAAGTGTCATGCATGGCGCACAAAAAAACCGCCCGTTGGCAATGAAATGCCGGGGCGGCACCGTTTGTACAATTAAGCTGTCAAACAATAACTATACAATGGTTGAGAATTCTTTTCCCAAACGCCGGACGGACATCAAAAAAGGTGGCCTCCTTGTGAAGTCACCTCATTTTTGCGAACCTATACAAGATGAAGCTTCAAAAGAACCTGAAGCGGTTATCTTCCACGCCCAGTTTGTCTTTTAACACTTCAATGGATTGCATTTGCAGACGATAGGCATTGTTGTTGAGCATGCTCATTTTCTGTGACGAAGCGTCGTATGTCTCTGTTCCTTGCGTACGATTCGTTACCTGCGTGACAAAAACGCCCATATTCCCTTTCATGGGGCCCACAATTGTTTGAAGCGGAGCAAACGCTGATACAGCATTCAACACGGGTTCGAAGCCCAGCCCTGTAATATTTTGGGTGTTGAAGTTCACAAACCGGACAGTATCGGCGGAGCTGTGCATGGCAGCAGCATAAGCATCGAGTGATGAGAGATTCTGTGCCTTCAGGTCGGTAATGACCTTTTCGGCTTTCTTCTTGTTAACCAATTGCGTACGAATACCCGAAGAGACTTCCGACAATGGCGTGGTACCGGCTGGTATTACCTGATCGACCCGTGCAATCACGCGCAGATTGGTGAGATCAAATTTCTTTACAGCTCCGCGGGTACTTTCATTCGCAGCCCAGGTAATAATCTGACGCGAACCCGGTATTTGAGCCAATGAAAAGTCGTTGGCTGAAAGGGTCACATCCGACATCACCATATATCCTTTTTCGGAGGCCAGTTCATTGAATTTTGCACCTACCTCGGGCATGGAAACAAACTGATTCAATTCGTTGTCGATATTATTCGAGGTCTTCTCGCTGGCAATTACCGGCATATTCACGATGGCCACCTTATATTTGTTCACCGGCCTTGTCCGTTCCTCAACCTGAAGAATGATTTGCTGCCCCGGGACGGTCAGTTTCACAGGTTGTCCCACAGGAGCAGTGAAAGCTGCCTCTACCAAACCGGAGCCCATCTGCACAAGATCAATCTCCCTAGCCCAACCTACCTCACCTCCATTAGAATTCGGATTGAGGCTGTTGGCAACATCGGCAAAAGCCTGTCCGCCTTGAAGCAAGCCGTAAATACTATCCACAAAATGTGTAACCACGGAATCCTGACCCACCATGGTAGCGTCGGGTATAGCCATCATGCGTAACCTTACCGAGTCGGGCGCCACAGTCTTGTCGATCAGCTTGATAATCTGATAACTATCTTCAACCCGGGTGGGGCCTTCTATGTCGTTGATGTCGGCAGTACGTACAAACTCAATCTGCGAAGGAGTGAGCATAAATTCACTCACAAATACATCCCGGTAAGGCGTGTCGGAATAATCGGCTACTACAGCCATGGGGTTTGCTGCTTTTTGCAATTCTTCAAAAGCCTTTCTTGACTCGGCCTCCACTTCTGCAAAATCTTCACTGCCGGGCCTTATCTCCTTGGTAAAATAAGATAATTTGACCAACGGTGCTTCCAGGCGAAACGATGTTTTGTGTGCGTTGTAGTAGTCCTGTATCTCTTTATCTGTGACTGTCACCGCCGAATCGGGGATGGTGAAATAGCTCTGCATGACATAGGCTATGTCGGCATTCTGTTGGGAAAGATCGAACGATGTTTTGGCTTCCAGATCGTTTACAATTACAGCATTCGATAACAGTGATATATATTTTTCTTCCAGTCGCTGTGTACGAACCATCTCTTCGATGAACAACCACATCTGTTTATACTGATCAACCAGCACCTGTTCCTGCGGATTGGAACCGGGTGTATTGATGATATTGAGAAATTCGATCAATGCGTTACGGTTAAACATGCCTGTTTGCTGATCAAGAAAGAAAGGGAGTTGCTGCAGTACCGGGGATATGTTTTCACCGTATACCAGCTCATTGAGCTCTTTCTTGGTTACGGTGATTCCAAGCTTCCTGGTCTGATTATCGAGCAGGCGTTCGCGTACCATCTGCTGGTATACCGCTTCACGTATCTGCGAGGAGATATTCTCATCGAGAGACGACTGACCGCTGATCGTTTTCTGGAATTCTTCGAATTCGGTAATTTTATCGGCATATTGCTGTGTGGAAATCACCTCTCCGTTTACTACGAATGCCTTGTCGCGCGCTTTCCCAAACAACGTGGTACCGGATGTGAACAAGTCTCCCAAAACAAAGGCAAGCAGTGCTACACCAATCACAATTACCAGTAGCGTTCCTTTGTTCCTAATCTTTTGTAAAGTAGCCATTTAACTATTTTTTAGTTCTGTTTCAACGTTAAAAAGTAGATCGATTCAAATAAGGGCACGAAGTTAGTAAAAATAAAGCAGATATAGCTATTTTTTTTCGGGAAAAGTGTGGGGATGTAATGTTAAAACGACTTGTGTCATGGCTGGGTGTTTTCTGCAATCAGACGTACTACTTCAATTTTACGGGCGGTAACTTTCAGTATTTTAAAGGTATATTTCCCGATGACAACCGTCTCGTATGTCTTGGGAAAACGTTGGGTGTGATGGAGCAGGTAGCCGGCCACGGTAGTGTATTCATCCGATTCGGGGATATCAAGCCCATATATTTCATTCAGATGGTCAATTTCTACGCGGCCCGAGAGCACAAATTCATGCGCTCCTTCCTGTTTCACAAATTTCGATTCCACATCGTATTCATCTTCAATCTCTCCGAATATTTCTTCCACCAGATCTTCCATTGTCACAATGCCGGAGGTACTACCAAATTCGTCTACCACGACAGCGATACTTTTGCGTTGCTGCATCAGATCGCTCATGAGTTTATTTGCAGGCATGCTCTCAGGCACGAAAGAAATGGATGCCACATTGTGGGTCCAGTCCCGCGTATTATTGAAAATCTCCCACATATGAATATATCCCACAATGTTGTCGATATCATCCTTGAAGACCAGAATTCTCGAGAGACCTGTCTCAATGAACTTCTCTTTCAGGGTATCCAGGTCGGTATCCGCACTCACTGCAACAATGTCGGCGCGGGGCACCATGCAGTCTCTTATTTTCGTGGAAGAGAAATCGAGCGCATTGCGGAAAATCTTCATTTCCGAATCCATCTCTTTCTCTTTCGACATATCGTCGATACTTTTTTTGACATAGGTATCGAGATCCACCCTGCTAAATACTTCTTTGCCCGATTGGGGAGCACGGATGCCAAACAATCGCAGTATACCTTTTGATATCTCTGCAAATACTTTGGCAATGGGGTACAGTAATATGTAACAGATGAAAGCGGGAAGTACAAACAGGTTGACCCAAAAATTGGCGTTTTTCCGAAATAGGGTGCGTGGCAAAAGTTCATCGGTCAGCAGCATGATGAAAGTCACAACCGCAATGAAGAGCAGCATCACCGGCAGATCATTTTCTACACGAAAAGAGACTTGATGGTAAATGATAAGGGAGGAGTAGTACACAAACACCACGAGCACAATCACTTTCCCGACCATGAGGGTCCCCAGGAACTGACGCGGATGTTCATAAATGCTGTTCAACATGTAATTATATACCCCCGTAGATTTTTTCCGGACAGCGTACCGCAGCTTATCGGAGGAGATAAATGCCACTTCCATGCCTGAAAAAAAAACAGACATAAACAAGGTAATCCACCATCCCACTTCCGCAGATACTGACATTTTCTTTCTGTTATTTCATTTCGCCCAGTGGCTACTCCGCACCGGAGGGTACGCCCACCCCGTCTGTAAGAGCCGGGTCCGACTGCAGCGAGTCGGAAGGAACCTCATCGGAGAAAGGCAACTTTCCGTCGTGCGGACGAAAGATACGGTAATCGGTCATCGACTGATTCGATTCAAATCCATAGCCTTTGATTTCGGTGACACCCCGTTTTATCTCGATATACTTATCGGAGTAAACCCTTTCGTTCTTCTGATCCCAGAAGAGCTCTTCGCTGTCGAATTGCTCTCCCTTCATGTTTTCAACATGGACATTTTTTTTTAGTTTCCACAAGTCTTTTCCGCTGTAATACCAGGCTGTGTCGGCGACAACGGTTGCCTCAATGCTGAAATCGGGGGTAAAACGCTCCAGGTAAATCCCTTCGGGGAAATACCAATAAGGTTCCTTTGCCTTGTCGAATACCTTCCAGACATCCGCCACCAGCTTATAACGCGTAATACCGGAATCGGAAATAAGGGTGGTCACCGTATCGGTGATCATCGTAGGTACCACCTCGGGATCATAGTCGAAGGCCACCAGGTTTTCGTTCCTGTCTTTGCACGATATAAAAAAAAGAAGCATAACAACCACGGAAATAGTGGTTGCTATGCGTCCTGAAATGAGTATGTTGTGTTGTCTTTTCAACACGTTTTCTGCGTGATAAATTACCTCAACCGAACGGTTGTATTTTCACCAATCCAACCCGGGATAAATACCGATTCACCGGCTTTAATTCCCATCATAAAGGCAGTTTCGGTATCCATAAAACCAGCCGAATACCTGTTAATAAGGCTGTTTGCCTTTGCGGCAACACTCGGATCAACGGCTCTTGCTTTTTGTAATTTATCAACTGCTGCCAGGTAAACCAATCCGGCTTTCTCGGGTTCAGGGAAGATATTGTTGGCCGAACTTGCATAGAGCTGGGCTATCAGGATATATGCTTCACCGTTATTGGGATTATACTCCAGAGCGTCGTATGCAGCCTGTCTAGCTCTGGCAAAGTTGCGCTGGTTGGAAAAGATGCCGGCCAACTGCATCATATAGTCGGATGCTTTGTTTTTGTCGGTCTCCAGTTTCGCCGCTTGTGTGTAATATTTAACGGCTGTTTCGTAATCTTTGTCTCTCAGGCTTTTGTTGGCCAATCCGATGGCAGCGCCCGCAGAGGGTTCGAGATGATAAAGATATTCAGATGCGGTAAAATAAAGATCCGTTTCGGAACATCCTACTGAACCCAATGCATTGATCACTTCATTCAGGAACTCTTTATTCGTCTTGTTCGGTTCCACCTTGTCGGCGTAGTATTCAGTCAGTGTTTTGCAGTCGCCGGCGCCGCTGCTTACAAATCCTTTTACAATACCTTCTTTCACCATCCCCAGATAATCGGCGTTAGCCTGATCATTGGCGCTTTTTGCCTGGGCTATTGCCTGATCAACGTAGCCTGTCACGGTGAAATAGTCATTAATATACTGATCTTTTTTGGAATTATCGTTCAGATATTGACTCAGCGAAGCAAGCATATAATAAGAATAGGCATCGAGGGGATTCATATTGCCCTTCATCTCACCGATGGCTTCACCCAGCCACGCATACACAACAGCCTGATCAGTCTTATCACCCATCAGTTCCATATAATCATATGTTTTGTAGGCCAGGATGCTCCCTT
The DNA here is from genome assembly GCA_039683155.1 of Proteiniphilum sp. Lineage (GTDB taxonomy): Bacteria > Bacteroidota > Bacteroidia > Bacteroidales > Dysgonomonadaceae > Proteiniphilum. The sequence goes on along the minus strand of JBDKRY010000273.1, from coordinate 3,373 downwards.
TGGCATCATCTTCACCAAAATATTTGATCCGTGTATCGTAGATCTCCATTATTTTGTCGAGATACTCTTTTTTCTTGGCTGCATCGGGTGTAGCCTCATAAAGAGCCTTAAATATGCGCGGACCGTAAATGTAAATGTTCTTGCTCGATGCCGGACAATTTTCATACGCCGCTGTCCAGGGTTTTAAAGCATCGTTATATGCTTCTGCTTTGGCAGATGTTTGCATAAGGCTTAAATTCAACCGGCAGTCTATACTATCCTGACCGTGTCCGAAAGGTGCGTTGACTGGATCATAGCCTGCTTTCTGGGCGTTGACACCAACTACCACTGCGATAGCCACGAATCCCGATAATAATAATTTTTTCATATTCCTGATGTTTTATTTTTTCTTGTTTAGCTGTCTTTTGGACAGCATAAGAAAACAAAAGTTTAATCCTTTGCTTTTTTTGTTCCGTTTCTCCAACCATCTCAATTAATTAAACTGTCGTTTGAAGAACCAAAACTCGTTAATATTCATGTTTAGGGATATTTTGAACATATCCTGACTGATCATAAAATCGTGATCAGGCTGCTGCCTCGAATAGCCCAATCCAATGTTAAGCATCGATACACGTCCCGACATATAGTCGTGAAAAGGTAGTCCTACACCTATATTCACTCCGTATTCCCTGAAACTGCCCAACCCTTCACTTTCGTCGCTATCAGGCCGGGTCACACTGAAGTTGGCATATGAGTTGGCGAAAGAAAGGCCTCCTCTGAAACGGATGCGGTGAAAGAAATTCTGACTTAACGGATCAATCACATACTCCAAACCGGCATTCAGGCGATACGCATTGTTAAACCGGTTTTCGGTGGTGAGATCGTCGAGCACCGCCGGATAATCCAGATTCTTCCAGAGTTGGTATGTACCGTCCAGGCCGATCAGCAATTTGCCGGTGCTGTAGGTAAAGCCGGCACCAAAGGTATGTGGGAGCTGAAAAGAAGCTCCCGCTATGCTATCCGTTTTCAATACCTGGGAAGGCGACAACCAGGGATTCTCGTAAGGATCGCCCGTATAGAGCATCTCTGTGGGGTTCACATCGGCCCGTGCGTTTAGCTGAGGTGTATACACCGCACCTATCGTCACAGAACGGGTCTTATCGATTGGATACGTAAATTGGAGACCCACATCATATTTCAATTCACGAAAGGCATACGTGTACTTGGTTTCTCCTATCAACGCCGAAGTGGAAACGGGTGTAACCACGCTGCTCCGCGAAAAATTACCGAACAGATAGGACACATTTGCTCCGACAGAGATATTCTTTACCGGCTCCCAGGCTATTCCACCGTAGATTTGTGTCAATCCGCCTGTTCCCCTGTATGTTTCTATATATTGAATATTTGAAAGAGAACGGGCACCACCAAAATTATACCCCATCTTTGAATAGGGCAGAAGGCCGACACTGGCTCCCACATTACGCATAACCGGAAACTGCATGGCTATGTAATCGAGGTTGCCATTGTAAAAATCACGTTGATTGCTGCCATCGTTCATCCGGGACAGATGCCCTGAAACACCCAAATCGAAAATAAACGTGAGTGAATCAAGCTCAGAATATGAGGCAGGATTACCGGGATTAACCTGTTGACTGCGACGCAACCCGTAACTGATTCCTCCCATCGCCTCAGAGGCACCCAGAGCAGGATTCGACAGAAGACCGTACCCATATCTGCTGTAGGGAGAGTTGGAGCCTACCTGCTGTGCAAAAGTACCAACGGTAATGGTAAAGAGCGCGATCAAAAAAAAGAAACGTTTTTTTCGAATATTCATCTGTTTCTGTATAATAAAACAGCTCTTGGCCGCCTTATTCTTAAATATATTTGAGAGTGCAAAGATGACATATTTTTGCGATGTCACCAACAAAACACCGAAAACATCGTGTTAAAAAGATTAAAGTCTAATGATTATAAAGGATTCATCCTGCCGCATCTACTTAGTTTTTTTGGGCTTTATTTTTTGTACCTTTCGCGTAGCCGTTATAAAAACCATCTCCGCAATGGTTCTCCTCCACCGGTATGATATGCACCGGAGCTTGTTTCGTGATATGGTTCCTCCTCCTTGTCACAAGTTCAAGAAAGTCCATGCTACGAATTTAGGGCAGCAATTCTGCTGATGTACTTGCCGATAATATCGAACTCAATATTGACCACGCTCCCCACCTCTATCTGGTGGAAGTTGGTATGGGCATGTGTATAGGGGATAATGGCTACTTTAAAACTGTTCTCGGTGGGCTCCACCACGGTAAGGCTTACACCGTTAACGGTTACGGAGCCTTTGTCAACCGTCAAATATCCTTTACGGGCCATCTCCTTGTTAAACGCGTACGCAAAGGTGTAGTACCAGCTGCCATCCGCTTCCGTCACCTCCTTACACAGAGCTGTCTGGTCCACATGTCCCTGCACGATATGCCCGTCGAGCCGGCCATTCAGCAGCATGCTGCGTTCAAGATTTACTTTGCTGCCGATCTTCAGAAGGCCGAGATTCGACCGTTCCAGTGTTTCCCGGATGGCTGTCACTGTATAGGTGTCACCTTCGATGGAGACCACTGTCAGACAAACGCCATTGTGAGACACACTCTGGTCGATTTTTAACTCTCCGGTGAAAGAACATCGCAACGTAATATGGAGATTACCCTGCTCTTTATTGAGTGCCACTACTGTGGCTGCTTCTTCAACTATGCCTGAAAACATATGTATGATGTGATGATGTGATGATTCGATGATGTGCTCTCAGCACCCGCTAACGCCTGTCTCTCCTTTTACCAGATGGAGGCGCGTTTATCTTTGGGCAGATACATGGGATCGGAAGGTTGAATATGGAAAGCTTCGTACCATGCATCGATATGAGGCAGGGCGCCATCCACACGCCATTTTCCGAGAGAATGCGGGTCGATCTTTGTCAACCGGAGAATTTCTGCATCACGTACATTGCCTGCCCAGAGGTTGGCATAACTCAGAAAAAAACGCTGTGCCGGCATAAATCCGTCAATGGCCTCATCCGAATGTGCCTGTGAGGTTTTCTGAAAGGCATGCCAGGCAACCTGCAGTCCGCCATGGTCGGCAATGTTCTCACCCAATGTGAATGTGCCGTTGGCATGTACTGTATCGAGTACGGCAATATTGTTGAAATAGTCGACCAGTACGTTGGCCCTCTCTTCGAACCGTTGGGCATCGGCGGCCGTCCACCAGTCGGTAAGATTACCCTCCTTATCGTACTTCCTCCCCTGGTCATCAAAACCGTGTGTCATCTCGTGACCAATTACCACGCCAATACCGCCGTAATTGATGGCATCATCGCCATTCATATAGAAAAAGGGCGGCTGCAGAATGC
>JBDKRY010000272.1:0-6098 GCA_039683155.1 Proteiniphilum sp. | reverse complement strand
GCAACAACGATGAAGCCAGCGAGATCTGGGTCAGCACAATCTCGGAGAGCAGTTGAAAATCGCTCTGCAACTGTTCCAGATACTTATCTTTGATCCCCAACGCGGGAGTGTAATCCCTGTTCTCGTCCTGTATGTTCATAATTCAGATTAATTTAGATTGGTAGTCTCATATATATATAAATAAAATGAATCGATCATTTCATTGTATTCCCTGTCTTTGTTGCTTCTTATTTCTGACAACTGATAACTGACAGCTGATTATCATCCAAATACGCCAGTGAGATATTCTTCAGTGCGTTTCTGCTGCGGTTTGGTGAACATCTGTGTGGTGTTGCCGTGTTCCACCAACTCACCCAGGTACATGAACATTGAGTTGTCGGAGATGCGGGCTGCCTGAGACATGTTATGGGTCACAATAATGATGGTGAATTCCTTCTTTAATTCCAACAACAATTCCTCAATTTTGTTCGTCGAGATCGGGTCGAGTGCCGATGTAGGTTCGTCCATCAGCAACACCTCCGGCTTCAGGGCGAGCGTGCGGGCGATGCATAGCCGCTGTTGCTGTCCCCCCGAGAGGAAAGATCCCCGCTTATTCATCACATCTTTCACCTCTTCCCACAGGGCCACACTTATCAGGCTCCGTTCCACAATCTCGTCTTTTTCTCCTTTATGCAGCCGGATGCCATTGAGCGAATAGCCTGCCAGCACATTCTCGTAGATGCTCATGGTAGGAAAAGGATTGGGTTGCTGAAACACCATTCCTGCCATACGCCGTACCACCATCGGTTCCATTTCCAGCACGTTCTTCCCTTTGAGAAAGATCTCACCGGTGGTAGTGATGTTTGGATAGAGGTCGTGCAGACGATTGATGGCACGAATCAGCGTGCTCTTTCCACATCCCGAAGGACCCATAATCGCTGTAATGGTGTTGGGATGTATGTCGGTAGTTACATTCTTCACCGCATACTTATCGGGAGTGTAGGATACCGATACGTCCTTCAGTTGAAGAATGGGCTTTTTACTATTCGTGATTTTTATACTTTCCATTTACGAGCAACAATTCTGGCAATCCAGTTTAGCATGAATATGACGATTAATAATAACAGTGACGTTGACCAGATCAGATCCACCAGATTGGGATCGTTGTAGAAATCCCATATCAGCAGCGGAATGGCACTGGTAGGCTCCATTACCTTCCAGTTCACCACTGAGGCACCCAGTGCGGTAAGCATCAGAGGAGCTGTCTCGCCCATCACCCGGGAAATGGCGAGGAGTATTCCCGTAAAAATGCCTCCAAACCCCGAAGGTAGTAAAATTTTAAATACCACGTTGGTGTATGATGATCCAAGTGCAAGTCCCGCTTCTTTGTACGACACCGGCAGCATCTTCAGCGTCTCTTCCGTGGAACGTACAATCATGGGCAGCATCATGATGGTCAGTGCCACGCTTCCGGCCAGCGCCGAATAGCTGCCCAGCGGCTTTACTACCCATGCGTAGGCAATGATCCCAACGACGATGGAGGGCATTCCCTGCAGCAGGTCGGTGAGGTAGCTGATAACTTTTGCGAACTTTCTTCCGCTATTATCGGCCAGGTAGATTCCGATGAAGAGTCCCAGTGGTATGGAGAAGAGGATAGCGAGCCCTACAATAAGGACGGATCCCGTAATACCGTTCAGAATCCCTCCGGGAATGGGGTCTCCGTTCATGCGGGCCATCAGGGCATCTACCGACGAGGGGGTCACCTCCGTGAAAAGACGCAGGTTAAAGTTTTTGTATCCCTTGGAGACTACATCCCACAGGATAAAGAAAAGAGGTACCATCGCAAGAAAAGAAAAGAAACAGATAAGGATAAATATTGCTTTGTCCTTTGCTTTCCGTGATCCGGCAGATATGGATTGACGCTGGCTCATACGAACGACAATTTTTTCATGACAAGCTTGGCAATCAGGTTGATGATGGCCGTGATGATAAACAACAGCAATCCGATGGCAATCAGCGCACTGAGTTTCAGTCCGTCGGCTTCACCAAACTGGTTGGCGATCACACTGGCCATGGTATTGCCGGTGTCACGCAATCCACCGGGAATCCGGTTGGTATTGCCTATCAGCATAGTGACCGCCATGGTCTCGCCAAGAGCTCGTCCCAGGGCGAGGATGTAAGAGGCCACAATGCCGGAGGATGCGGTGGGCAGGCTGATATGTTGCACCACCTCTATGCGTGTGGCACCCAGACTGTAGGCTCCTTCCTTCAGAGAGTTGGGCACCATCGACAAAAATTCGGTGCTCAGCGAAGAGGCATACGGGATGATCATAATAGCCAGCACCACCGACGAGAGGAAGATGCCAAATCCCTGCGCATTTACGCCCAAGTCGATGACAAGAGGCCGAACTGTATAAAAGCCCCACAGGCCGTACACGATGGAGGGAATCCCGGCGAGCAGGTCGACGACTGATCTTACCACAGCCGATATTTGTTTTCCTTTGAAATACTCACCGTTGAACAGTGCCACTGCCAAAGAAAAGGGAATACAAAGCAACAGCGCAAAGAAGGCTGTGTAGAGTGTACCTACGATGAACGAGAACGCACCGTACTCTTCAGTGGCAGAGCGGGGATCCCATTCTGCGTTGGCAATGAACCCCCATACGCCATATTCCTGAAATGTTTCCGCAGAGCGGCTCACCAGGGCATAGACGATGGCTGCCGACAGCAACAGAATGAGCAGTGCCGCGACAAACAAGAGGAACCGGAAAATTTTATCCTTCATACCCTATTATTCATTCAAGACCGTTCCAACGCTTCCACCGGCAGCTACAGAAGGAATATCGGGAGCCACGGGTACTCCGCCGTATGTGATTTTGCCGATCAGCTTCCTGTTTTTCTCCAGCGCCTGCTCCGGCAGCGGTGCGTAATTGATCTGCGCCGCCACTTTTTGTCCCTCGGGACTGATCATGTAATTCAACAGGTCCACCAACTGCCGTGCATCTTCCTGTGAACGGTTATCGTATTGCTGCTCCCTGTAAACCAGTATCCATGTGAAAAGACTCATCGGATAGGCAGCGGGATCATCAGAATCTGTAATGGTGGCACGCATATCATCGGGCAGCTCCACGTTGGCCGCAGCCGAGATGGAGGCGAGTGTGGCGTCTACATATCTTCCGGCACGGTTTTTCAGTTTTGCAGTGGGTAGTTTCAGCGAGAGCGCATACTCCGAGCCAATGTAACCGATGGCACCATGGGTCTGTTGTACAATGCCTGCCACACCGGGGTTGCCTTTGGCGGCGATGCCTGCCTCCCATTTCAATGCTTTGCCTTTACCCATGAAACGGTTCCACTCGGGACTTACCACGCAAAGATACTCAGAAAAGTTATAGGTTGTACCGCTACCGTCGGAACGATAAACAGGGGTAATGTCAAGATCCGGAAGCGTCACCGTTGGATTCTCTACTGCCAGGCGGGCATCATTCCACTTTTTAATTTTTCCAAGGTAGATATCGGCGATCAGGGGGCCCGTCAACCGAAGGCTGTCCACACCTTCGAGGGTGTAGGCCATCACCACACCGCCCATGCACGTAGCAATGTGAATCACTTCTGCATTCATTGACGCGATTTCCTTCTGGTTGAGGAAGGCGTCGCTCGCACCAAAGTCCACCGACCGGTCACGCAAGCTGCGAATGCCGCCACCGCTGCCGATGGCACCATAGTTTACGGTGATGCCGTCATGCTGCCGCATGTAATCACGGAATACAATATTGTAATAAGGATAAGGAAAGGTGGCTCCTGCACCCGATATGGAAGTCTCCGGACTGTTGCCTTCGGAATCGGAGGAGACATTGTTACACGATAACAGTAATACTGACAGGAGGGAGCACAGCAAAAAATGTCGCATCTATATAAGCCTAATTATCCTGTTTCGGATATTTATCATCAAAAGTACGACATGAATGTTACATTTCCGTTACGAAAATGTTACGTCTTTGTTAAGATTACAAAGCCTGTGCTTATTTTAATAGTTTTTCCACTTTTTCCCGGAAATTCACCGTCTGGGTCGGATCCCACTTCCACATCCCGTCGGTGATCAGAAGAGACTTAGCGCAAATGCTCACAGTAATGCGTTACCTCCCGTTTGAAAATAAGCAGGTTTAATCGTAAAAAAATAGTTGAATAACTGTCGGAAAATACCTACTTTTGCCGGTGAAAAGCTGTTGCTTTTCTGTGTAGCTTAGGGAACCACATTAAAAACAAAGAAACATGCAGGATGATAAAGCGCAGGACGCATTGGTCCTCTTCTCAGGTGGACAGGATTCCACCACCTGCCTCTACTGGGCAAAACAACATTTCAGACAAACTTTTGCGGTTTGTTTCTCCTATGGGCAACGTCATGCACAGGAGGTGGAGAATGCACGCAGAATAGCGGCCATGGCCGATGTCCCTTTTCGTGTGCTCGATACAGCCATCATCTCACAGCTTGCCCCCAACTCACTCACCAACCACGCCATGGAGATGGACCGGGAGAAGCCTGCCGGCTCTTATCCCAACACGTTTGTGCCGGGGAGGAACCTGTTGTTTCTGACCTTTGCAGCGACACTCGCCTATGCGCAGGGAATACGTCATCTGGTGACGGGGGTGTCAGAGGCAGACTACAGCGGTTACCCCGATTGCCGGGATACTTTCATCCTGTCGGCCAATGCCACCCTCAACCTGGCCATGGACAGGCAGTTTGTGATCCATACGCCACTCATGTGGCGCAACAAGAAACAGGTGTGGCAGCTGGCCGACGAACTGGGCGTGTTCGATATTGTTAAAAATGAAACCCTCACCTGCTATAATGGTATCATTGCCGAAGGATGCGGTCATTGTCCGGCCTGTCTGTTACGCCGCAAAGGGCTCGAGGAATTTTTGGCAGAAAGACCCTGATTTTCTCCGATTTTAAAAAAGTATAGTATGCAAAACGAAGGACTCAGCCACCTGGGTGGCAAGACAATATACAGGCAGGATTATGCGCCTGAGATGTTGGAAACATTTGTGAACAAACATCAGGAGAACGATTATTGGGTGACGTTCAACTGTCCCGAGTTCACCAGCCTCTGCCCCATCACCGGTCAGCCCGACTTTGCAACCATCCGCATCGATTATATCCCCGATGTGAAGATGGTTGAGAGCAAAAGCCTTAAGCTTTATCTCTTCAGCTTTAGGAACCACGGCGCTTTTCACGAAGACTGTGTAAATATGATCATGAAAGATCTGGTGGCACTCATGGATCCCCGGTATATTGAGGTCACCGGCATCTTCACGCCACGCGGAGGAATCAGCATCTATCCCTATGCCAACTATGGGCGCAAAGGAACAAAATACGAAAAGCTGGCCGAAGAACGGCTCTCCCACCATACTTTCCCGTTATAATTCTTTCTCTTTCGGAATGAGTCAGATAATGGTGAAAACTGGCACTTCACAGTGACGGATTTTTTTGCCCGTGATGCTTCATTTCTCTGAAGCATTCGCCTGTTTCGGCTTGTAGTACCTTACCCAGTCGATAAACAAATCTGCCGGTAACCCTGCCGGATCAATATCCTTATTCAGCCGTATGCCGATGAACAGGTTAAAATCATGATCCCGGAAAGGAAACTGCCCGGGAATATCGGTCAGGATACGCGGATATTTCTTGGTGCGGAGATCATCTACAAAAAAGACCACGCTGTCGGGATAACTCTCCACTACATAGGTGTGGTACTGAGTAGGGGTTACTCCCACCAACGCACTGGAGGGAGGATTATCCGGCATTCCCTGCGTGGTGGTGTATTCGGAAGTGACCGACTGATAAATGAATTCATCCAACCCATAGCGCTCCATGAAATCGATGGAAATATTTTTTGTTTTGTCAACAGGTAACAATGAAATATAAGAAGTAGCTCCATCCACGGTGTTCATCCGTGCCCTCACTTCAATGCGGTTGATGCCGCCTGCTTTAAATGCCGGGCGGTTGATACCGCCGGTAAGGAAAGGCATGGAATCATTCGCCGCAGGGTTGACCATCGCACGCAGCACCAGGTTTCCTTCCTGAAAGACATACAGGCCTTCATGCTCACTCATGTAGCGGTAGT
>JBDKRY010000271.1:0-9366 GCA_039683155.1 Proteiniphilum sp. | reverse complement strand
GAACGGGCTGATCACCGGGCTGGGACTCCGGGCGATATCGAAAGGAACAAGGCTTCGCCGTCATTAGGCTTCGCGTTATTTGCTTCGCGCGGAACAACGGGAATCATTCATTTCTAAATCTTTTTTTTAATATGATTATCAAATCTGCAGAATTCATCATCAGCAATACCGATTACCGGAAATGTCCGCAGGACGGGAAGCCGGAGTATGCCTTTATCGGTCGCTCCAACGTGGGCAAATCATCGCTCATCAATATGCTCACCGGCCGCAAAGGCCTGGCCCTGACTTCATCAACTCCCGGAAAAACAATGCTGATCAATCATTTTCTGATCAACGACGAATGGTATCTGGTGGATTTGCCGGGATATGGCTACGCAAGAAGGGGAAAAGAGGGCAGGGAAAAAATCCGCGGCATCATTGAAGATTATATCCTGGGACGGGAAACGATGAGCAACCTGTTTGTGCTGATCGATGCACGTCACGAACCGCAGCAGATCGATCTGGAGTTTATGGAGTGGTTGGGAGAGAACGGGGTGCCTTTTTCCGTGGTGTTTACCAAAACTGATAAGATGGGCACAGGCCGGCTGCAGATGAACCTGAATGCCTATCAGGAAAAGCTGCTGGAGTGGTGGGAAGAACTGCCGCCCCTGTTCGTTACCTCGGCAGAAAAAGGGAAGGGTAGAGATGAGCTTCTTCAGTATATCGAAGAGATCAATAAAAATATAGGTTAACCACTGGTCATCCCGAAAGAGCCGCTCACAATATCAAGCAGTTCATTGGTAATGGATTGCTGGCGCAGTTTATTGTATTCCAGCGTCAGTTCATCGATCAGGTTATCGGCATTGTCGGTGGAAATCTGCATCGCCATCATGCGAGCTGCATGCTCTGAGGTAACCGAATCGAGGTGCGTGGTAAACAGTTTCAATTTGAGGACTTTGGGGATCAACTGAGCCATGATGGTCTCCTCATCCGGTTCAACAATGTAATCGATTGCCGTATCACCGTTTGCATGAGGCTTCAGTTCAATGGGAAGGAATGGTTCGTGCACCACCATCTGAGAGCCCTTGCTCTGAAAATGGTGATAAATAAGCTCAACACGGTCAATGGTACCCTGCCGGAATTGCTCCATCAGCTCTGCGGCAATCTTTTGTGCTTCGTGATATTTTGGTTTTGCGCTGATATCGTTGTAATTACCCCGTACTTCCAGTCCCAGTTTACGGGTAGCCCGGGCCACCTTTTCCCCGATGGGGTAAACCAGTATATTTTCTTTGCCAAGTGAAATCCATTTGTCGGCTACTGCTTCCAGTTTATTGGATATATTATCGTTGAATCGGCCTGCAAGACTCGAGTTGGATGAAAATGCCACAATAGCTACCCGCTTTACGGGTCGTTGTCGGGTGAAAGGAGAATCGAATTCGGGCGTTTCACGCAGAAAAATGTGCAACAATTGACTTAATTTCTGTTCATACGGATACAGGTTTTGAATAATATCCTGTGTCTTCCGTAGCTTAGCGGAAGAGACCATCATCATGGCCGATGTGATCTTTTGTGTGGATCTCACCGACTGAATTCTGCTTTTTATCTCCTTAAGTTCTGCCATCGCACTATGCCTGCATTGTTTTTATGATATCGGCAGCCACCGTTTCGATGATTTTGGCCGTCTGGTCGTTTATTTCACCTTCTTTCAGGTGGTTCAGCACATCGTGGCGGTGACTCAATTCCAACCTGGAAAGGAACTCTTTTTCGAATTCGGTCACTTTCTCCAGGGGGATGTCTTTCATCAACCCGTGTGTGCCGCAATAGAGAATAGCTATCTGATGTTCCACACTCATCGGATGGTGTACCGGCTGCACCAGTAACAGCTCGTTCTTCTGACCTTTGTCGATGGTCATGGCGGTCACTAAATCCATGTCGCCCCCAAATTTGGCGAAAGCAGCCAACTCCTGGTATTGGGCCTGATCAATTTTCAATGTTCCGGCCACTTTTTTCATTGCTTTGATCTGCGCATTTCCCCCGACGCGCGAGACGGAGATGCCCACGTTGATGGCAGGACGAATGCCTTTATTGTAGAGGTCGGCCTCCAGGAAGATCTGGCCGTCGGTAATGGAGATCACATTGGTGGGAATATAGGCTGCCACGTCGCCGGCCTGGGTTTCTATGATGGGCAGTGCCGTTAGTGAACCCCCTCCTTTTACCTTTCCATTCAGGCTCTCGGGCAGGTCGTTCATGCTGGTAGCCACCTCTTCCTGTGAGATGATGTTTGCGGCACGTTCCAGCAATCGGGAGTGAAGATAGAATATGTCTCCCGGATAGGCCTCGCGACCCGAAGGACGGCGTAGGATAAGCGATATTTCCCGGTAAGCTACAGCCTGTTTCGAGAGATCATCGTATACCACCAGGGCATGTCGCCCCGTATCACGGAAGTATTCACCGGCTGCTGCACCGGCAAAGGGTGCTATATAACGCATGGCGGCAGAGTCTGAACCGCTGGCAGAGATCACAATCGTATAGTCCATGGCTCCCTTTTCGGTGAGCGTTTTTACGATAGATGCCACGGAGGAACCTTTCTGGCCTATTGCCACATAAATACAATAAACAGGGTTTCCTTCCTCAAAGTTCTTTCGTTGGTTGAGGATGGTGTCTATGGCAATACTGGTCTTGCCGGTCTGTCTGTCGCCAATTATCAGTTCGCGCTGACCGCGGCCGATAGGGATCATGGTATCCACAGCTTTTAAACCGGTTTGTAACGGCGTATTTACCGGCTGACGGAAGACAACGCCCGGCGCTTTCCGCTCCAGCGGCATCTCCAACTTTTCACCTTTTACAGGTCCCTTTCCGTCGATCGGTTCGCCAATGGGATTGATTACCCGTCCGAGTAATCCTTCCCCCACAAAAATAGAGGCTACCCTTCCGGTACGTTTCACGGTGAATCCCTCTTTGACCTCACTGGAGGTGCCTAAGAGGATAGCTCCCACGTTATCTTCTTCCAGGTTCATTACAATGGCCTGCATGCCGTTGTCGAACTCAAGCAATTCATTGGATTCCGCATTACGAAGCCCAAAGATGCGTACCACCCCGTCGCTGACGCTGATAACAACACCGGTTTCGTTGTACTTCACATTGGTATCGATGCCTTCCAGCTGCATGCGCAGCACTTCGGAAACCTCGCTTACTCTGATTGCATTATCTGCCATTTTCACTATTCATTACATTGATTTCTTGTAAACCTTTCAATTTACTTCTGATGTGGGTGAGCTCACCCGATATGCTTGCATCCCATCTGTCGTCGCCCAAGCTCAATACAAACCCGCCAATAATGTCGGGATCGACGACTGGATCTACTTCCAGCTTTCCTCCCACAATTTTTTGGATGCGACGGATAAATTGTTCCTCCCTTTCAGGATCAATGGGAACAGCCGTGACGAGCTTACCGTATTGAATGTGGTACCTTTCCCGGTACAACTCAATAAAACGAAGGGCAATATACTGGATAATCTCCTCCCTTTTGTTTTTCAGGATCAGATCGATCGTCTTATCGAGCGACGCCGGCACATTGTTGCCACAGGCAGTGACGATGATTTTTTTCTTGTCATGCAACGCAAGCGACACGTTTTGAATCGCGCGGCGCAAAGGGGGTGATTGCATGAATATTTCCGAGAATAACTTCATGGCGGTATATACCTCTTTCTGCTGTCCCGATGCAACGGCATACTCCAGCAAAGTGAAGGCATAGCGTGAAGAAATGAGTCCGGAATTCATCTCGTTTAGGATTTAGAGAGATCAATTTCGTCGAGTAAACGATCAATCAACCCCATCTGTGCTTCTTTTGTTCCCAGTTTTTCCCGCAGAATTTTTTCGGTAAGATTCAACGACAGGGTAGCTGCTTCGTCCCGAATGGAACGAAGTGCTTTCTCTTTCTCTGTCTCTATTTGTCTGCGGGCATCATCGATTATTTTTTCAGACTCCAGGCGGGCGTCATTCCGGGCCTTCTCCATCATTTGGTCGCGCAATAGTGACGTCTCCTTCATGATGGTTGCCTGCTCCTGCCGCGTACGGGTCAGCAAATCCTCACTGGTTTGTTTCACATTGGCCAGTTCTTCGTGTGCTTTTTGGGCCGACAAAAGCGATTCCTCGATATAATTTTTCCTTTGTTCCACCATCTTCAGGATGACCGGGAATCCGTATTTCGTCAATACAAACACCACGATGCCGAAGGATATCAGCATCCAGAAAAGAAGACCGGGTTCGGGAGTCAGCAACGACATATAATCAATTTATTACAGAATAAAACCACAGACTACCACGGCAAACAGGGCCACACCCTCGATAAGTGCCGCAGAAATTATCATATTCATTCGGATATCCGGTGCCGATTCAGGTTGGCGGGCAATGCTTTCCAGAGCCGAAGCTCCAATCTTCCCGATGCCGTAGCCGGCGCCAATGGCGGCCAGACCAATACCCAAAGCTGCGCCCAATGCACTTAGTCCCGCGCCATTGGCTGCCTGCAATAATACAGTAAGTAATGTCATAATGTTTTTATTAAATGTGTGTTGTTTTATAATGACTTCTTTCTAATTCTCTTTCAATATGTTTTGTCTCCAACGTTTTTTCATACAGTACCTTTATGTCGTTTTGTTCGTTTCTATGACCGCTTTTTGCCTTTCATGGGGTTTCAGCCGTGCCTGACCAATAAAAACAGCCGATAGCAACGTAAATACATACGCCTGGATGTAGGCAATCAGCAACTCCACAAAATCGATGAATACCGTGAAGATGACCGAGAGCGCCGTCATGGAGGCATTGACTGCTGTGCCCATACTTACGGTTACGAAGATAAGCATTGTAAGCCCCAGTACAATGGAGTGTCCTGCCATAATATTGGCAAAAAGACGAATCATTAATGCGAAGGGCTTGGTCAATGTTCCTACCAGCTCAATCACCGGCATCAGGGGAATAGGCACTTTTAGCCAGGTGGGTACGTCGGGCCACAGGATATCTTTATAGTATTCTTTTGTGCCTGTAAGGTTCACGATGAGAAAAGTGGCCACCGCGAGCACGAGCGTCACCGCAATGTTTCCCGTCACATTAGCTCCCCCCGGGAAGAGAGGTATTAATCCCAGCAGGTTGTTCGTAAAGATAAAGAAGAACAGGGTGAGCAGATAAGGGGCATATCTCTGATAATCTTTTCCGATAGATGGCTTGATCACATCATCATGTACCGACATAATAAACATTTCCATCATCCCCACAAAACCTTTTCTGGCTTTTAACGGATTCCGTTTCATCGACCGGGCCACAGCCATCACAATAATGATCAGTAACAATGAGCTGAACAACAGCGAAGCGGCATTTTTGGTGAGTGAAAGATCCAACGGACGTGACTCGTTTCCGGCGTAATCTGTCTCCACAATCTTGCCTTTGTATGTTCCCCCGGATGCAAGATGGAAGTTTTTATAACCGGTTTTGCCGTGTTGAAAACGGGCTGAACTGAACAGGTGCCATCCGGATATCTCACTGTAAAGGATGACGGGTAGCGAAACAACCAGGTGTCTCTCGCCATCACTCACAATCTGCCATTCGTATGCGTCGGCAAGATGCTCCAGAATGAACTCTTTTACATTGAGCTCCTCCGGTGCGTCGGTATTGTTTGTCCCATATCCCGGAAAAGAAATGATAAAGAGCCCGATAACCGTTAACAGGCAATATGTGAAAAACTTGTGCATACGCTTTTTATTGATCGATTCGTTCCCGGGGAGGCTTTTCCTGGTCTTTTTTGTATTTGATATATTTCTCCATCCACAAATAAATATTAGTCTCCCAAATCATGTTGATGAGATAGAAGATGATAAATATAATGGCAAAATTGCGAAGATGTACCTTGTCGAATAACCAGTAAAGGAGAATGATGACAAACGATACAAAGATCTTAATCATCCGCATCAGCATATAGGTGTTTACCGCTCCGGTGGGTTTATCAAGCGGGGTGCGGTTGAAAAGGTAAATAAAAATCAGCCCCATGACATAAAAAAACAGTGGAACAAGGATGTATCCTTTTACCAGCATTTCCGGAAAAAATTGCTTCAAAATGATCCACATACCGAACCCCGTGATTAGTATCATGGCGGTATGGAGCATCAAAAAATATCGGGTCAGTTTCTTCATAGGCCTTTTATTGCATCAAGACATACAGTTACCTTATTGTGACTCACTTCCACGAAACCGTCCACCACTTCCATTTCCCGGATACGCCCCCCGGCTGAATAGGAGAGCATACCCCGGGTGAGTGTCGAGAGAATGGGGGCGTGATTGTTTAATATCTGGAATGATCCAAGCGTACCCGGCAGCGTGATTGAATCTACTTCGCCACTGTAAAAGGTTGTTTCGGGGGTAAGAATCTCCAGTTGCATATGCTTGCTTTTTACGGATGTTCGCTGTTTGATGTAGGCGACTGTTTACTCTGTTCGATCAGCCTGTCTCCTTTTTCTATGGCTTCTTCGATAGTTCCCACGTTCATAAAGGCCGATTCGGGATAGCGATCCAAATCACCGTCAAGAATCATTTTAAATCCCTTGATGGTGTCTTCAATGGAGACCATGACACCGGGTTGCCCGGTATATTGCGCTGCCATGAAAAAGGGCTGGGAGAGAAAACGCTGCACCTTGCGGGCACGGTTCACAGTGAGTCGGTCTTCTTCCGATAATTCTTCCATTCCCAATATAGAGATGATATCCTGTAATTCCTTGTATCGCTGCAATATCTGTTTTACGCGCATGGCGGTATCGTAGTGCTCTTCGCCGACAATCTGAGGGTCGAGGATACGTGACGATGATTCCAACGGATCTACAGCCGGATAAATACCCAGTGAAGCGATCTTGCGACTCAGCACGGTGGATGCATCCAGATAGCTGAAAGTGGTGGCAGGTGCGGGGTCGGTAAGGTCATCGGCTGGAACGTAGACCGCCTGCACCGATGTAATGGAGCCATACTTTGTGGAGGCGATGCGCTCCTGCAACGTACCCATCTCTGATGCCAGTGTGGGCTGATAGCCTACTGCTGAAGGCATACGTCCCAGCAGGGCGGATACTTCCGATCCCGCTTGCACAAAACGAAAGATATTATCAATGAAAAGGAGCGTATCACTGCCTTCACCCCCCATATCCCTGAATGATTCTGCTACAGCCAGTCCGGTAAGGGCTACAGATGCACGGGCGCCGGGTGGTTCGTTCATCTGTCCGAAAACAAGCGTTGTCTGTGATTTTATTAACTCATCGTAATCCACTTTGCTCAAATCCCATTTTCCTTCATCCATCCCTTTCCTGAACTCCTTGCCATATTTGATGACACCCGATCCAATCATTTCCCTGAGCAGATCGTTGCCTTCGCGGGTACGTTCGCCCACGCCGGCAAAAACGGAATAGCCGTTGTGCCCTTTGGCAATATTGTTAATGAGCTCCATGATGATGACAGTCTTGCCTACGCCGGCTCCTCCGAACAAGCCGATCTTCCCGCCCTTCAGATAAGGCTGGAGCAAGTCGATCACTTTGATACCTGTAATCAGAATTTCTTCAGAGGTGGTGAGATCTTCGAATCTGGGAGCCTCCCGGTGGATGGGATATTGATTTTCCCTGCTGAGCTTCGAAAGCCTGTCGATAGGTCTTCCGACTACATTCAGCAACCTGCCTTTTATCTGTTCACCTACGGGCACACTGATGGGACGTCCCAGTGCTTTTACAGGCAGGCCACGGCTAAGACCGTCTGTACTTTCCATCGCCACCGTGCGCACAACATTTTCGCCGATGTGCTGTTGCACCTCCAGAAAAACTTCCTGACCGTCGGATCGTTTTATATAGAGCGCATCGTTGATTGCGGGTAATTTCAATTCGGACGATTCGGGAAATTCAAATTGTACATCTACTACAGGTCCGATGATCTGTGAAATACGTCCGCTTAATTTCGACATCATACTCATTATTGCTAATTCTCGGTTCAATTTCGGTTGAACCAGGCAAAGGTACGAAAATTAAATTCACGGGGAGCAATTTTAATTTTATTTACACTGGGAAAGGTTAAAAGACAAAATCCTTATCGGAGAGAGCCACAAGCGAGACTTGAACTCGCGACCTACGCGTTACGAATGCGTTACTCTGCCAACTGAGCTATTGTGGCATGTTTGTATGCGGATGTAAAAGTAGTAAAAATTTGGTACAACAAAAAGAAAACGGGCGGCAATTCTGCCACCCGTTTTTCACAATGCATATCATTTATTTATTTCTTAGTGTCTGTCAACTTTTTATTTTGCTGGTTGCTCATTACTTTGTATGCTACCGGTGCAGCCACAAACAAACTGGTTACGGTTCCCACAACAACCCCAATCAGCATGGCGAACACGAAGCTTCGCACGGCATCGCCTCCGAAGAAAAGGATACAGATAATCACGAGGATGGTGCTTAACCCGGTGTTGATGGTACGTGCCAGGGTAGCGTTCATGGAGTCGTTGAACAGTGCCAGTAATCCCCGCTTCGGATAAAGATGCATATACTCACGCACACGGTCGAATACCACCACCTTGTCGTTGATAGAGTACCCCACAATCGTAAGGATGGCCGCCACAAATGTCTGGTCGATCTCCATGGAGAACGGCATCACTTTCCAGAGCAATGAGTAAATGCCGATGACGGCAAAAGCATCTACGGCAAGTGCAGCCACGGTACCCAATGAGAATGCCCAGTTGTTGAATCGGAACAAGATGTAAAGTCCCATACAGATCAGGGCTATCGTCATTGCAAGGAAAGCATTCCGGATCATATCCTCGGCGATGCTGGGTCCCACTTTCTGGGAACTTTGTATATGATCTTCTATCGTTTGTCCGGGAGTGATATATTCCTTTAATCCCTGGCCGAGAAGATCACGAAGCTCCTGCTCCACATTATCGCCCTCCGATTCAATCATATGGTTTGTAGAGATACGTACCTGGTTACTCGATCCGATGGTGATCACACGTACCGATTCGCCGAAGAGCGGCGCCAGCGCATTTTGCACTTCTCCCGTTTTAACGGGTTGGTCGAAGCGTACAATATAGTTGCGTCCGCCGGTGAAATCGATGCCCACATTCATTCCCAGAGAGAAGAGCGAAATGATGCTGACAACAATAAATATACCGATGATCAGTAATATCTTCTTGCTATTGTGAATAAAATTGAAACTGTATTCTTTGAAGATCGATCTTGAAAAAACGGTCTGGAAGGTAAGATGCTGCCACTTTCCTTTGGCAAAACGATTCTCGTACACCAGTCGGGTCAGGAACACAGCCGTAAGGAACGACGCAGCAATACCGATAATCAGGGTGATGGCAAATCCTCTGATGGC
>JBDKRY010000270.1:0-5682 GCA_039683155.1 Proteiniphilum sp. | reverse complement strand
AACTGCGAACCCAATATTTTGGTCCCCAGGGAGAACTATTCAGGAAACAGCAAGAATTGATCAAGCCCATTCAGGATAATATCTATGACGCTGTGAAAGATATCGCGACTCAGCAGGGTTACACCATGGTGGCAGACAGGGCATCGGCAACATCCATTATTTTCGCTTCTCCAAGCATCGATATAAGCGATCAAATACTTTCAAGGTTAGGTTATTAAAAATAAATAGTTTATCTTTGTGCCAATTTTACCAAGGAATTTTAAATTTAAATTACAAATAGAAATCATGTTAAAGAAATTATTGATCTTTTTTATTGCACTGGCTCCAATAGCAGCTTTTGCACAAGATGTGAAAATCGCATACCTGAATGCACAGGAGATCTTCTCTGCCATGCCCGAATTGGCTGGCATTGAGACACAATTAACTACGAAACAGGAAGAAATATCCAAGAACGGACAAGCATTGGTGGATGAATTCAACAAAAAATCTGAAGAATTCAACAAGACTCCGGCTACATCCGAAACTGTAAAGCAGGACCAGCAAAAACAACTGGCTCAGATTAATGAGAGATACCAGGTCTACCTGCAGAACAGCCAACAGGAGATGCAGCAATTGCAGCAAAAACTGCTTGAACCGGTCAACAAAAAAATTGCCGATGCCATCAAAGCGGTGGGAGATGAAAACAAATACACTTTTGTATTCGATGTGTCTACCATGCAATCTCCTATCGTATATGTGAGCCCCACAGCCATAAACATCACTCCCATGGTGAAATCCAAATTGGGTTTGCAATAAAAAGAAAACGCCACATACCAAAAAAGGATCCCGGCAAGGGGATCCTTTTTTGGTGGTAACTCGGAAATTATACCTACCTACATCCCCTTGATCACCAACAACGGTGTATCTGAGTGGAATAACATTCTCCGGGCAATGCCGGGATTGAACATCCTGGCGAAGATATTACGCCGCGAACTCGACAGAGAGATCATGTCAATGGCATGTTCATCCACGAATTTATCGAGAGCCTCTTCCATTCCTTCACTCTGCTCAATCAGCTTATACCCGATCTGCAAGTGAGGATATAATTCCGAAAACCGTTTCTGAATACCTGACAACTTTATTTCATTCCACACATCTTCTTTCTTTGCGATGTGGGCGAGATACACTTTTACGGGATAAAGCTTCAAAAATCCCATCATGATATCAAACGCTTTGAATTCCCGCTCCTGGAAATTGGTCAGAAAAACAATGGTTTTCATTGCTGAAAGATCTCTGGCTTTTGCACCTTCGGGAATGGCAAAGATGGGCGTACGACAACCCTCCATTACCTCCGCTGTTACGCTGCCGATAAGATCGAGCTCTTTGGCATTCTTTCCCCGCGTTCCCATCACGATGGCCGTAGGGCGCATTTTTTTAGAATAGGATATGATCTCTTCTTCGGGAAGACCTTCCACCAATACCGTTTGATAAGAAACCTTCGGCAGAGACCCTGTTGCTATTTCCTCCTCTATTTTCTTCACCAGGCCCTGCATCTCAGCCTCTGTTTTTCTTTTAATATCCTGGTAAAGTTCTTTATCGGTCGCCTGCAGGGTGAAGGAATCACCAAACGGTATCGCGCCAGGGTAAAATGGTGTAAAGAAGGCATGCAAGAGCTTCACCGTGCAATCCATATCCCGTGCCAGACCGAAGCCAAATTCGCATGCGGCCAGCGAGTATTCTGAAAAGTCTACCGGCACAAGTATCTCTTTGCGGATCTCCCGTTCTTGTTCTTTATCCACCCCGGAGGTAAAATCTACTTTCTCGATCACACGGAGTGCTCTGGGAAGATCGGCTTCGTTTATGCGTACGCGCACATTACCCGGAATGACCGGATCGATCATCTTGATGCCATGTATGACTGCCGGAATACCTTCCGACTCAAGAATCGATTTTAAAATTTGGGCCTTCTCATACGAATGAATGGCCACGGTGACCAGTTTTTCATCGTGGGAATCCTGTTTTTTACCATCTTTTTCCATACTGTTTATGCTTTAGATGCCCATGAATCCTGGGATCATGGACAACGGGTTGAGACAAAGAGAAAGAGACCCTGTTTCCGGCTGCCTGTACATTCAAATCAGGGTTTCCTTTTATTTTTCAATCTGCTTCTTCAGTTTCAACTGTATCGGGTTCAGGATAATCTTCAAGCCCGAGTATTTTCAACGCCTTATCAAAGATAGTGGTATCGTCGAGTACAACAATACCACCATTAGGTCCCGGTTCAATATGTATTCCTACACTTTTTCCTTCCTTGTAATTGTATCCACCAAAATAATTCCGGACTGTTTCGGGCTTCATATCCAATTCAGCTGCTATTTGATGGATACTACCATCGGGGAGTTTGTCTTTCAAATCTCGCAATTCGTTAAAAGTGATTGTTCTTGCCATGGCTTTTTATTTTTATGTTGATAATACATTCAGGAAATATTTCATGCCCTAAACTTACGCAAAAAAACAGATATCCCAAACTATTTGTAAAAATATTTACGAAAATGTTTCGTCTTCATCATTAGAACATATTCATTGCGGTAAAGTTGTTAAAAATGAGCTAAAAATAATCAAGACAAGGATATAAACAGGGATGAACAGCGATAAGAGGGTGGCATGCCTGTCACTGTAATCGAGTTTTTTACCGGATAAGGGAGGATGAAGCAGGCTTCTTCGTAACCGTAAATAAATCCCATACAGCAGAAAAGCCAGTATCGTACCCACGATCATCCCTGCCAGAATATCCGCTATGAAATGTACGCCGAGATAAATACGGGTATAGCTGTTTAATAAAGCCCAACAAACAACGCTGATTGTTACCCGGCGATCTCGGAAGAGCAGGCTGAGAAAGACTGCCAGGCCAAAACTATTGGTGGCATGACTGGAGATGAATCCATACCGCCCCCCTCTGTAGCCGTTCACAATGTCGACCAGTTCCTTGAAATCGGGATGATGCGTAGGGCGAAACCGCTCAAAAAGCGGTTTGAAGAATGAGGAAGCGACCTGATCGCACACTGCAAACACCAGAATAAAAAACACGGTAACAAGCAATGCTTCTTTCCAGGGTGTTTTATAGAAAAAAAGGAAAATAATAAACAGAAAAAGCGGTATCCATACCAACCTGCCGCTTAACATCCACATCACCTGATCGAGAAAGGGTGAATTGCTGCCGTTTAATGCAAAGAACAAATCTCGTTCCAGCGGTAATAGCGCATCTACTGCCTCTTTCATATAATCTCAATGTTCTGTTTGGATGTCCAGCCTACGCTTCCATTCGCAATTTCTATTTCATACCAGTTACCGTCGCTGCTCCTGACCTTTACTTTGGTACCTTCGTGAAGTTCAAAAAGCGTGTTGCTGTGCTCGTCGGGTGACGCATTTACCCGGGCTGCTCCCACCATTACAATGGCAGCATCTCTGTGAATACGCTCTTTTTTCTGGCTGAAGGCAAAGATGTTTGCCATAATCATCAGCAGGCACAGGACGATGCCTGCATAAAATGCGCTTTTTCTGACCCAGAGAATGCGTACAAAGAGAAACGTGGCTACCGACGTCAGGAACAGGATGAAGAGTACAATGCCGATGACAGCCCACCCATTGGAACTGCGGATGTTCCGCACAGCATCGAACCATTGGGTAAGAAACAGGTCACCTGCCGTGTCGATGCGATCCTCAGTCCTGTTTCTGGCAAAACGCAGGTTGTGGCGGATATCACCATCACCGGGATCCAGCAAAAGGGCTCTTTCGTAATTCAAGATAGCCTTCCCCAGTTGATTGTCTCTGAAATAGGCGTTTCCCAGATTAAAATAGATCTGCGCCGATTCTTTGTTTTCCTTTAGACCCTGTGTTACCAGTGCTTCATAAAGCGCAATGCTTTTTCTGTAATCCTGATTCCGGTATGCCTGCGCAGCCAACTCCACTGTGTCTTGCGAGACTGTTTCACTGTTTCCTGTTTTCTGCAGATCAGTATCCGGGTCCTGCTGCCCTGCCCCGGAAACAGATTGTTGCGTTTTGTTCGTTTCCGAAACAGCATCTGTGCCCTCCTGCCCTGCCATTTTGGTGTGGGCCGCGAGCACAAACAGCAGCATAAGTATGTATTTGAGCGATTTCATTCTTTTTATCTTTATGCTTTCGTCAATCCATCAGACTCTTTTTTTTCTCAACTTATTCTCCATCTCACCAATCGCCGCAACGGTATCGTGATAGAGCCGGTCCATCTCAGCATCACTCTCAGCCTGAGCATAACGGGCAAACTCACAGGTATCGAGAATGTACAGGAACTTACCTGCAAGTTCCTCACGGATACCCTGCTTTGATAATTCCGATTCAATATTGTGCTTGGAAAGCCGGGCCAGGGGAAGTGAGAGTTTATCGCTGAAATAACCCCACAGTGCCCGGAGTACTTCATCGTAAAATCTCTCCTTGTTGTGCTCTTTAAGATATCTTTCGGCTGTCTTCAGTCGTTTGATGGCCGTTTTATTGGCTTTCTTTGTTCGCATCTGGGCAACGTTTGCATTTTCACGTGCCTTCTTCCTGTTGATCCCGTAAAAAAGAATCAACAGCAACAAAGGAATAAGGTACCACAACCAGTATGTGAATGATCCCACGAAGAAGTCTGTGCGTGAGAGATACGCGGGATCGCCCGTCTTCAGAAAGCGGATATCCTGCTCCACTTTCACATCCTGACGATTCACAAAATTGCTTGCCGCAGCACTCCCGGGATCTCCTTTGGCAATCTGTAGCTTGTATTCGGGAGTGGTCAGCGTTTTGTAGCTTTTTGTATTCAGGTCGAAGTATGTAAATTCCACGGGCGGAATGGTATAATCGCCTTCATACCGGGGAATGGCCATATAGGTGATTTTCCGGATGCCGGTAAGCCCGTTTGTGGTTACATTCAGTGCATTGTCTACCGTAGGGTCATACAACTCGAAATTATCGGGGAACGAAACCTCCGGATTGCGGATCAGTTTCATGTTACCTGTTCCCGAAATCTCCAGGGTGAGATTCAGCGCTTCATTGGCCTTGGTATTTGTAGTACTGACAGCGGACTTCAGCGTGAACGTTCCCACTGCGTTGGCAAAGCTTTCGGGTTTATTGGCAGGCAACGGCTTCACATTGATTGCCAGCGGGTTGGTCACCAGGTTCTTCTTCACGTCGACCATCACTTCCTGGGATCCGAAAAAGGTGGAAACACTCCTGCCCGAGGGTACCGAGAAGACCATCTCAAGGTTTCCAGCGGGGATGGTGATCTGTCCCGCTCGTTGCGGAAAGAGCAATGTCTTCCGCAGGTCGGCCGTGTAATAGTTTCTTCCCTCATATCGTTCCATTTGTAATTGCTGATTCACCGGAAGCTCCATTTCCTCCACCATAAATCCCTCAAATTCCGGAAATTGGATCTTTCCAAAATTTACAATATTCAATGTAGTATATAAACGGAAGGTGACAGTAAATCCTTCATGTTCGTAGACACTGTTTTTGGAGACGATGGCCCTGATAAACGCGTCACGGTCAGAAACAGTGGCCGCACCGGCAGACGCACGGTCATTCCGTTGCTGACCGGCAGGAGGAGCTCCTTGTGTAGCGGTTTCATCGGGGGGCAGCACTTTTATCCGGAGTGTATTGGACTGGTAACTGCTGCCGTCCACCGTTATCGAT
>JBDKRY010000269.1:0-2432 GCA_039683155.1 Proteiniphilum sp. | reverse complement strand
CCACCCTTTTCGAATGGCGTACAACGCCACTGCCCGATACATCGCTCCGCTGTCGATGTATGTATAACCTAATTTTTTTGCCAATCCTTTGGCGATCGTACTTTTACCACAGGACGAAAATCCGTCTACGGCAATGTTAATTTTTTTTTCGTGCATATAAAACATCCGTCAACTGCATAAACAATGCACAAAGATAGAATGTTTTAGCGAAAGTTTTATTTAACAGATAGTCGGGGAGGTGTCAAACCCTCAACAAATGAGGGTCTGTAAAAAAATCACTCTTCCTGAAAGTTCGGATACATATAATCTGTTGCCGGAACGAATGTTTCCTTGATACACTGCGGCGATACCCAGCGCAGCAGATTAAAGACCGACCCTGCTTTGTCGTTGGTACCCGAACCGCGACCTCCGCCAAACGGTTGTTGATCCACCACGGCACCGGTGGGCTTGTCGTTGATATAGAAATTTCCGGCGGTATGCATCAGTCGGATAGTCATTTTTTCAATCTGCGCCCTGTCGGCCGAGAAGACAGCTCCGGTCAAGGCATAATCGGTGGTAGTATCCAGGATATCCATGGTCTCTTCCAGCTTCTCCCGTGGGTAGACATATACGGTGAGTATGGGACCAAAGAGTTCTTCTCTCATCGTGATGTAATCAGGCCGCTTTGCCAGAATCACGGTCGGTTGAATGAAATATCCTTCGGTTTTATCGTAACTTCCCCCACAGACGATTTCTGCGTCGGGAGAACGTTTTGCATCATCAATCACTTTAGCCAGCTTGTCGAACGACTCCTCGTCGATTACCGCGTTCACGAAATTGCTGAAATCTTCCACAACGCCGGTTTTAATCTTTGAGAGATCTTCACGGATCAGTTGTTTCACCTCTTCCCAAATATTTTCCGGAATATAGGCCCGGGATGCTGCGGAACATTTCTGACCCTGATATTCGAAAGCACCTCTTGTGATGGCAGTGGCTACCTGTTTCGGGTCGGCCGTTTCATCGGCAAGGATGTAGTCCTTCCCGCCGGTTTCACCCACAATACGGGGGTACGACTTATAATGGGATATATTTTTGGCAATGGTGCCCCACATGCCATTGAACACAGCCGTGGAGCCTGTGAAATGCAATCCGGCAAATTCACGGTGGTTAAAAACCACTTCCGCAGCATCTCTTCCCGCGGCATACACCAGGTTGATGACGCCATCGGGCAATCCTGCCTCCTTCCATATCTTCATGATGAGATGTGCAGGGTAAGCCGCCGTTTTGGAAGGCTTCCACACCACCGTGTTGCCCATGAGCGCGGGTGCTGCGCCCAGATTGCCGGCAATAGAGGTGAAGTTGAACGGAGTAAGTGCGAAAACAAATCCCTCGAGCGGGCGCCATACCATCCTGTTCCATACGCCCGGCACGGAGTTGGGCTGCATGGCGTAAATCTCGTACATATTTTTCACGTTGTAACGGTAGAAATCCACCAGTTCACAGACGGCATCAATCTCAGATTGATACGCATTTTTCGATTGTCCGATCATGGTGACGGCGTTGAATTCTGTCCGGTAAGGGCCTGCCATCAATTCAGCCGCTTTCAGGAAGATCGCTGCTCTGCTTTCCCAGTGCATGGCTTCCCAGGCTGGCTTGGCTTTTAGCGCTGCATCGATGGCCATCCGTACATGGGTTTGATCACCCTGATGGTAATGTCCCAGCAGATGATGGTGGTTGTGTGGGGGACGGATCTCCACCAAGTTGCCGGTACGCACTTCCCTGCCATCAATCACCATGGGCAGATCGAGGCCGCCCCTGTTAAGCGTTTCCAGTTTGTGCTTTAGTGCTTCTCTTTCGGGTGATCCCGGTGCATAGTGCTGCGCAGGTTCATTCTTTATCGGGGGTAATTTGTAGATTCCTGTAGGCATAATCGATCCTGTTTTTGTGTGGTTGTTATTTTGGTTGAGGCAAATTTATCAAAAATAACCGACTTTGGAATAATTTGATGTAATTTTTAGAAGAATGAGGAAACAGAATATCCTGTAAACCGGTTTTTATTTTTTTTAATTTTCTTTTGAATCCATATTTTTTTTATTTTTGTATTCAATCTTGAATACTTTCATACAACGCATGCAATCAGAAAAAACCAGCCCTGTCGACTTTTCAAACACGGAAGTCGCTTTTCGTGATCATTCGAATGCCAGCCTCAGACAAGCTTACCAACTATTCAGTGTGATGAACAGCAAAACACTGGTGCGCATTGGCAAGCAGCTGGTCAACCTGGCCCTTGCCATACACCTCCCGGTGGAGGGTATTCTGCGAAAAACCATCTACCGCCATTTCGTGGGGGGAGTCTCCACTGAAGATTGCAGGAAAACCATAGCCCGGCTGGCAGAGCGTAATGTGCTTTCGATACTCGATTACGCACAGGAAGGTGAAGAGTCGGAAGCCGC
>JBDKRY010000268.1:0-2313 GCA_039683155.1 Proteiniphilum sp. | reverse complement strand
AACAGAAGAGGTAGAAGCATTCTCAATGTTGCGGAACGGATTGATTGAAGCGGTGGCTGACAGGAAACGAACGCCAGGGCTTGCAGCGCTCCCTGATCAGATTGTGTGGGGAAGAAGTCCCATACGGATTGATCTGGCAGGAGGGTGGACCGACACACCGCCCTTCTCGCTCTATGCCGGCGGGAATGTGGTGAACATGGCCATTGAGCTGAATGGGCAGCCTCCCTTGCAGGTGTATGTGAAACCTTGCAATGAATTCAGATTTGTGTTGCGCTCTATTGATATGGGGGCGACGGAGGTGGTGGAGACTTATGATGAGCTTCGCGATTACCGGAAGCTGGGATCGCCTTTCTCCATCCCCAGGGCAGCACTGACACTCTGCGGCTTTCTTCCGGAGTTTGCCGGCGAACAGTTTGATACGCTCGGCGAACAGTTGAAGGCGTTTGGTGCGGGTATTGAAATCACGCTGCTGGCAGCCATACCGGCAGGATCGGGACTGGGCACCAGCTCTATTCTGGCAGCGACGGTGCTGGGTGCATTGAACGACTTCTGTGGTTTGCAGTGGAACAAGCAGGAGATTGGGACCCACACGCTGGTACTGGAGCAATTGCTCACCAGTGGTGGTGGTTGGCAGGATCAGTACGGTGGTTTTCTGCACGGGGTGAAGTTGCTGGAGTCGGAAAGTGGTTTTGTGCAAAAGCCGCAGGTCAGCTGGCTGCCGGAATCGCTCTTCACCGACCCGGCATATGCTACCTGTCATCTGTTGTATTACACGGGAATCACCCGCGTGGCAAAAAATATCCTGGGAGAGATTGTCCGGTCGATGTTCCTGAATTCGGGGCAGCATCTTTCCATCCTGCATGAGATGAAAGCGCATGCCGTGGATATGGCAGAATGTATCCAGCGGGGCGATTTTGATAGATATGGAAAGCGAATCCTGAAAACATGGCAACAAAATAAAGCTCTGGACAAAGGAACCAATCCGCCGGAAGTGGAGCGCATCATTGATCTGATCAAAGATTATACAATGGGATACAAATTGCCCGGTGCCGGCGGCGGGGGTTACCTCTACATGGTGGCCAAAGATCCGGAAGCGGCGGTGCGGATCCGGAAAGTGCTGGAGGAAAACCGGCCGAACGACAAAGCCCGTTTCGTGGAAATGCAGCTTTCCCACAAAGGGTTTCAGGTTTCGAGATCGTAAATTCAAATAAAATGACGATTCTTATTACCGGCATTAATGGGTTTGTCGGTACCAATTTCACAAACAGCTGGAGTAAAAACCATATGCTTTTCGGGTTGGATATAAAACAGCCGGAGAAGGAAGGTGTGGAGCGGACTTTCGGTTGGGACGAACTGGGGAAAGTGCCTCCGGTGGATGCCATCGTACACCTTGCGGGAAAAGCACACGATACGAAGAACGAAAGCGAAGCGCAGGTTTATTTTGATGTAAACACGGGCCTTACGCAGAAGATATTTGACTATTTCCTGCAATCGGATGCACGGACTTTCATTTTCTTCAGCTCGGTGAAAGCGGCGGCGGACAGCGTGCCGGGTGAGGTACTGACGGAGGATGTGGTGCCAGCACCGGTGGGCCCTTATGGTGAATCGAAAATCCGGGCGGAGGAGTATATAATCAGATCCATGAATCAGGATTCAAGAGCCAGGACAAAAAATATTTATATTTTGCGCCCTTGCATGATACATGGACCAGGTAACAAGGGGAATCTGAACCTGCTGTACAACGTGGTGAGTAAAGGAATTCCCTGGCCGCTGGGGGCGTATGAAAACAGGCGTTCGTTCTGTTCCATCGGTAATATCTCCTACGTGGTGGAGCAGCTGATCGTGAAAGAAGATATTGAAAGCGGTATCTACCATGTGGGGGACGACGAGCCGTTATCGACCAACGAACTGATAAAACTGATCAGCGAATCGGTCGGGAAAAAGGCGCATATCTGGAAGTTTCCAAGGGGGATGATGAGTGCTGCCGCTTCGGTGGGAGAGTCTTTGCACCTGCCACTGAACAAGGAGCGGCTGCGGAAGCTGACGGAGAACTACGTGGTGAGTAACGAGAAGATTAAACGGGCGTTGGGCATTGAGAAGATGCCTCTGTCAGCACAGGAGGGGATGCGCAAGACGCTGGATAGTTTTAGATAACAGGTACATGGGTGCAATAATAACATATTTGATCGTCTTGGTTTTGCTGCTTGCAGCAGAACTTTTTTATTTCCGGATTGCGGATCGGTTCAACATCATCGATAAACCGAATGAGCGGAGTTCTCACAACTACATTACCATACGGGGTGGAGGGATCCT
>JBDKRY010000267.1:0-7811 GCA_039683155.1 Proteiniphilum sp. | reverse complement strand
AGCGTCTTGTAGCTCTTTGCTTTCCTCCAAATTGCAGTAGAAAGCGGGATCTGCCTGCATTCTTATTCAGGAATCCCACATCCATAAAGTCGAAATAGTGAAATCCCTGCTCTTCTGCCAGCTTCATGGCCGAGTAGATGGTAAAAATGGTAGGATAGAGTGTCTTATATCTTTTTGATTTTCCCCAGTAGTAGAGACAATAAACGGTGGTATTGCTTTCAAATCCCAGAATAGCTCCTCCGATAATTTTACCCTGGTAACGTGTGAGTAATATTTTCCCTTTTCCATTTTTGACGTAATGACAGAAAAAATTCTCAAAATATTGGTAAGGCGGAAAACGGCGCGATATCTTTTTGTGATTGGTATCATGAATCAGTTTGTATATTTCCGGCAGATTCTCTTCGGCGACAAACTCCTCCATCATCACGCCTCTTTTCAGTGCTTTGTGTACCTGGTTTTTCCGCGACGCCGACAGTTGATCCCATATTTTTCGCTTTCGTTGTAAGGAATTCCGGATATTGATCCATTTCACGGAATAGAATTTATTCTCGCGAAATCCCCTGTAGCCGAAGATGGCATTCCCCAGGTTATCGTACCGTATCAGAAACACTTTATGTCTGACCTCTTTCACCAGGTGGGTGATAAGGGCTTGAAAAATATCTATTTGCGAGAGGTTCTCATTGAAGAATGAGGGCTGCTGCGTGATAAAACACCGCTTAAAGAGAGAGCCTCTGAAAAAGCGGTTTCTCCGCGTAATGATGGCGAACAGGGCTGCCACAGGTTTTTCGCCATCAAAAGCAACGAGCATAAACGGGGTATAGGTGGGAGTGTTGCTGTACCAGTCGAACGATGAAGCACAATGGAAAAAATTGCTCTCCTTCATGGGAGGGAGTTCTTCCTTGCGATAGAATGTTTTTACATTGTATTTCATTGCGATTTACCAATTACGAATAGTCACGTTGTGACAAATATACAAATAATAATAATTATGCAATAATTCCGATGACATTCACGCTCATTTTCTCTTTTTCAGACAGGTTATTTAGTGTGCGAAAAAGAGACTATTTCCTGTTTTATTTCGTAATTTTGTGCCATAGGTTTAAATACAGAAAATGATGATTATTTTATGGCAAAAAAAATTTTGGTTACAGGCGGAACCGGATACATTGGTTCTCATACGGTAGTAGAGCTGCAGCAAGCCGGCTACGAAGTGGTTATTGTGGATAATCTGTCGAACTCCAATGCTGATGTGCTGGAAGGTATCACGCACATCACCGGCAAACGTCCTGTTTTCGATAAACTGGATTGTACCGACTTTGACGCAATGAAGGCGTTGTTTAAGAAATATTCCTTCGACGGGATCATTCATTTTGCTGCCAGCAAAGCTGTCGGTGAATCGGTGCAGAAGCCATTGATGTACTATCGCAATAACCTGGTATCTTTGCTCAATGTGCTGGAATTGATGCCGGAATACCATGTAAAGGGCATTGTTTTTTCCTCCTCGTGTACAGTCTACGGAGAACCTGATACAAACCCCATCGATGAGAATGCTCCCATCAAACCAGCGACCTCTCCCTATGGGAACACCAAACAGATTAACGAAGAGATCATCCAGGACTTTATCCATTCCGGTGCACCTGTAAAAAGCATCATTTTGCGTTATTTTAATCCGATTGGGGCACATCCCTCGGCCGAGATTGGCGAACTGCCCCTGGGGGTTCCGCAGAACCTGGTACCCTACATTACGCAGACAGGTATGGGAATCCGGCAACAGTTAAGTGTTTTTGGTGACGATTACAGTACACCCGACGGATCATGCATCCGTGACTTCATCAACGTGGTTGACCTGGCGAAAGCACATGTAGTGGCCATTGAAAGGATGCTCATGGATAAATCGGATGACAAGGTGGAGATTTTCAATCTGGGGACAGGCAACGGTGTCTCGGTGCTGGAACTGATTCATGTCTTTGAGAAGGTAACAGGGAAATCGCTGAATTACAAGATCGTAGGGCGCCGTGAAGGGGATATTGAACAGATATGGGCACAACCCGACAAAGCAAACAACGTGCTGGGTTGGAAAGCAGAGATGACCCTCGATGAGACCATGGCCTCAGCATGGAAATGGCAACAACATCTCAGGGAAAAAGGAATCATGATCCAATAAATACTTATCAGAAATAATAATCTATCATCAGGTAATAATTTTCATTGCCTTCTGTCGACACATCTATCTCAATCTTATTTTCCCGGGCCAACCAACCAATAGCGGCGTAAATTTCATGTTCTGACAAACCGGATGCTTCTTTCAACTGGGCAATATTCCACTTCTGATAGTCATTCAACAGATTCCAGATGATGCCCGCGTTCGTCCCAATTAATCTCTTGTTCATGATGACAGGTGTTTAATGATGACAGTGCCTTGTGCCAAAAGTTTTTTGGTATCATTTGAACGCTTATTGTCGGCGTTTTGTTCGGGAAATTCAGGAAGAAATATTTAGAAGGAGAGAAAGATAATCAGATAGAGATAAGCAGCCGGCACAGCTGTAAGAAGGCTGTCGATACGGTCGAGAATTCCGCCGTGTCCGGGGATAAGATGTCCTGCGTCCTTCACGGAACAGGTACGCTTGATCAGTGATTCAAAGAGATCGCCCAACGTGCCGAACAAGGCAACGACGGCGCCATACCCCATCCAAAAAGCGGTTGAAAACTCAGGATAGAGCCTGGCAAAGATAAAGGAAGCCAGCAGGGTGAAAAGGATTCCCGCAATGAATCCCTCCACCGATTTTTGGGGTGAGATATGTTCCATAAGTTTATGTTTGCCGATGAGTGATCCAATGAAATATGCGGCAGTATCATTTACCCAGATAAACACAAAGAGCGCAAGAATGGGGACCCAATCATACCTTTCACCGGTAAGATTGTATTGGTTGGAGTACGAGATGAGCATCAGCAGACTCAATGGCATGGTGATATATATCTGTCCGAAGACCGAATAGATGATTCCGTGAAAAATGTCATGTCTGCGGATAAATACGGCGGAAGCAATCAGAATCAACAAATATACGAGAATGGCTGCGGGGAGGGCATACATGAAAATATCTTCTATATAGAGGGAAACCGATAAAAAGAGAATGATCCCCATTACAATATTGAATCCCTTGCTGATAGCATGTGAAGTGTCTTTCTCTACCATGCGGTAGAACTCAAAGAGTCCGGTACCAAGGATAGCACCGAAAACAGCCAGGAAGGTAAATCGTCCTCCCAGGACACCCAGAAGGATCACCAGGATATAGATGATCCCTGCTCCCGCACGCGTAATCAGGTCCTTTTTATTCAATTGTCGCTGCTCTTTTCTGTTATATCTTCCGGTGTTTGAGGGTTCTCTTTTCCTTCCTCTTCGGTCACTTCTTTTTCTTCCTCTTCGGTCACTTCTTTTTCTTCCTCGTCGGTCACTTCTTTTTCTTCCTCGTCGAGATCTATGTCGTTTTCTACAAGGATGTTATACCATGTAATCATTTTTTTCACATCGGAAGCATAGACACTTTCCCTGCTGTAATCAGGAAGGATCTCCTCCAGGTAGGCGAACAGCTCTTTGCCCGATGATTTGGTTCCGAGAGACAGCTTTTCCCCTCCTTCTTTTTCTTTTATCTTCTTCAACACACTCCGCAGAGGAGCATCCCCATCCGTGGTATAGATGGAGACATCGCTCAGCGCAACGACCTTCTCCTGTGCATATACAGGAATTCGTTTTCTGTCGGCAAGTGATTCAACAATATTCAGATTCTTATTGGTAGAGATGAGTTTATATAAGCCGGGTCGTCCTGTAATCGATAAAATTTTGGATAGCATAATAAATATTTTGCGTAATGAATGGTTCTGTTTTTATGGGTGCAAAAGTAAGCAGACTGCGCCATATTCGCAACTTTATATGTAGATTCCATTTAAATTTTTTCCAAAATCATTTCCGGAAGCATTTTTTCAGATTAAAAATGAAGCCGTTTCGGGAAAATGACCTATTTTCTTGGTATAAACTGTAATTCATGTAACATGTATCAAAAAATTGCCATGTTGAGTCTGGTCACTGTTTTGTTATTGTCGTGCACGGGTAACGGCTCCCGTAATGAACGGGAAACCGGAACCGATCCTGCTGAGTCACCTGTTGTGAAGGGAGAAGAAGGAGATCTTTTTTTGCTTGTTGGCACCTACACTTCCCCTGAAGGCAGTAGGGGGATATATGTGTACCGCTTTAATTCAGTTACCGGTAAATCGGATTCTGTGAGCATGGTTGAAGTGGCCAACCCATCGTACCTCACACTAAGTCCCGATGAGAAATTTGTCTATGCCGTGGGGGAGAACGATGATGGAAACAGTGGCGTACATGCTTTTTCGTTCGACAAACAGCATGGAAACCTTGCGCCGATCAATTCGAGTCCCACGCTGAGTGGCGGCCCGTGTTACATTACCATGCACCGCAATGGGAGAGATTTGCATACAGCCAATTATGGTGGCGGCAGCATCACTTCGTTTCAGACAAATGAAGATGGCAGTCTTACGCCCGCGACTTCGGTGATTCAATTTAAGGGGAGTGGC
Organism: Proteiniphilum sp.; assembly: GCA_039683155.1. GTDB lineage: Bacteria > Bacteroidota > Bacteroidia > Bacteroidales > Dysgonomonadaceae > Proteiniphilum. The sequence continues at coordinate 3,221 of JBDKRY010000267.1, read as the reverse complement.
CCCGACAGCAAAAGACAGGAGAGTTCGCATGTACACAGTGTGATGTATTCACCCGACGGACAGTTTCTGTTCGCTGCCGATCTGGGAACGGATAAGCTCTACCGTTTTGGGGTAAACGATACTCCTTTTGCGGGACAGCCGTCGCTGCAAAAGAACAGCATGAAGGAATTTAAACTGCCTCCGGGTACCGGTCCACGCCATTTCGATTTTCACCCCGATGGCGGTAAGTACCTTTACCTGTTGGGCGAATTGTCCGGAGAGGTAATCGTGTATGATTATCATTTCGGGGAACTGATGCAGAAGCAGGTCCTTGCAGCAGATACCGTGAAAGCCCGCGGCAGCGCCGATATCCATGTGTCGCCAGACGGCCGCTTTCTCTATGCCTCCAATCGTTTGCAAGCTGATGGTATCGCCATCTTTGCCATTCATCCGGAGGACGGTACCCTCACGAAAGTAGGATACCAGCTTACGGTAAAACATCCGCGCAATTTTGTGATTACACCGAACGGGAAATTTCTGCTGGTAGCAGGCAGGGATGACAACCAGATTCAGGTTTTCTCCGTAGACACAGTGACGGGATTGCTGACCGATATGCATCAGCCTATTGGACTGAGTAAACCGGTATGTTTAAAGTTTGCACAGATGGGTGAGTGACAGAAATAAGGAAATAAAAGCAGCGCGAAAGACCTGAGTCAATCAATCAATTGATTGATCAATCAGCCTGTCAAATACTTCCTTGTACCCATTTACCATGATTTCCCACGAATAATTCGCACGGGTGAAACTTTTTCCCTGCTGAGAAAGTATATTCAGCTTTGCTTTATCGCATAAAAGTGTTTTAATCTTTTCGGCCCAGGCCTGCGCATCGCCCGATGGGAGGAGTGAACCGTTTTGGCCATCGATTACGGCATCGGTGATGCCTTCAATTCCGGAGGCCAGTACGTAGGTTCCCCGCATGCTGGCTTCAAGGGCTACCAGTCCGAAGCCTTCTTCATCTCCTTCCACCCGGATGTTGGGCATCACAAACAGATCGGCCAGCGAGAGAATCTGCAGCAGGTCGTTATAGGGAACACTACCCAGATGATGGGCGTTTTTAGTTACTTTCAGCAGATCTGTCACATCCCGGGTATCGCTGGCGATACCCAATAACAGCTGCAGGTTATGTCCTCCCGGCATCGCTTCTATACCTTTCTCAATGAAGGAGGGTTCATCCTTCATCGGACCGGTCATCAGAAAAAGGACTTCTTCACCAAGCAGCGGCATCACATTTTTTAGAAACCAGGAGAATCCTTTTCTTTTCACCGGCCTTCCGGTAGCAAGGATGATATGCTTGCCGGTAACATCGATACCGTACCGGCTTTTTAACTTCTCCACAATTCCGGCATCAAACGGGACGTCACCCATCGCGCTGTCCACGCCATTTCTGACGGTAAAGGTAGATTCCTCATGAAACCCCCGTTTGATGCATTCACTTCGGGTGAACTCACTCACGCAGATGGCCCCGGCATATTTGCTGAGCCGCGGAAGAATCCGGCGCTGATATAACGCAAAAGGGAAAGTGACATCCAGGCCGTGATAGGTAACCACCACGGGAATGCTGGTCGTTTTCTGCAACCATAGACAGGCAGCACCCATGGTGCCGTCGTTCAGGTGGATCAGTTTGATGTTGGGATGCGCCTTTAATGCTGCCTTTATTTTTACACGAAGCAGGAAGAACCAGCGCGTTTTATTTTCATTGTTCTGGTAAGCGATCACATGGGTATTGTAATATTTACGCAGCCCGTTAATCAGCTCGTAGCTTTGCTTTTCCATGCCTCCGATAGAAGGCGGATACTTGTGTGTCACACAAAGGATTTCGGTCATTTATGCAATTTTATTTGTGAGTTTCCTCCGAAAAGTCATTTTTGTTCTTTTTGATCATCGCAATTGATTGAAAATCAATAGTCAATTTATGACAAGATTACCCTTTTCGGGGTTTTCGGAGCAGACTAATTTGTGAGAATTTTGAAATGATCAGCATGAATATGCCGGCAACGAGTAACCAGAAGAGCTGGCGGCCTCTTCTCATGAGTGTGACTACCAGCCATATCTCATTGCTGACAATGCCGATGGCATCGAGCATCACCTTGTTGCCATACTCTTCTACACCAATCTGTCCCGGCACGATGGCACCGACCGTTTTAAAAACGATCACACCCATTTCCACAGCTACTGCTTTTATGAGGGAAACATCGAGCCCCATCATGTTCAGGACAATGTAAAATTCCATTGCACCAAATATCCAGTGTGCTACACACAACAGGAAGGCCAAGAGGAACTTGCCTTTGTTTTCCCGGAAAAAAATGGCTGAGATTTCATTCATTTCATACACAGAGGTGACCAGGTTATCGGTGACGAACGACCAGCCTGTTTTATCTTTCAATTTCTCTACGGTCTTTCCTAAAAAGAGTTTGGGATGCACCAGAAAGCGCAATACCACATAAGCCAATGTGACCACTACAGCGACCGACAGGAGAATCAGAAGGATGTTTCGCCCATTGATGATATGCCCCACGGTGAGGTACAGGAGCGATAGGAAGGTCAGAAAGAGTCCGGCAAAAATGACCAATACCCGGTGCAGGAGAATCGAGCTGACCCCATGTTTGGCCGATATGCCCTTCTTGTTCAGGATGATTGCTTTCAGGCTCTCTCCCGCCACAATGCTCGTGGGATTAAACAGAGAGAGCATCTCTCCCACATGTCGGTATATGAACAGTTGTGTGAACGATATTTTTTTGGCTTCGTTGCCCATGCAGAGTTTCCACGCGAGGGTGGAGGAGAGATAGGCAAACAGGGAAGCAGTCAGCACGCCGGTAAACATGTCGGGAGTTTCGCTCAGATAGGTTTTGAGTGATTCGAAATCGATGGACGATATGAATCGGGTAATGAGAAAGAAGACGGTGAGAAGCAGCACCGCCAAAATATATTTTTTATACTTTTTTATGAAAGTAATCATCCTATTTATCTAGTGCAAATGCAACCGGCGATTGTGTTACTGTTGGTTGAACAGGAGACTGATGAGCCAGTTGCTCCATATCGGAAAAGTATACCTCTGCCAGGTGCTCCCAACTTAATAATGAGATATACTTGTTTCCTTGGTGCTTCATGCTCTCTCTGAGTGCCGGGTCCTTCAGCAGGATTCGGATCTTCGCGATATAGTCTTTGGCATCGTTGGGTTCACA
>JBDKRY010000266.1:0-4534 GCA_039683155.1 Proteiniphilum sp. | reverse complement strand
TTATATGCTCAATCAGAAACATCTCCCGCTTCCCCTTCAGTCTCGATGCGTCGAATTTCTTCAGCGCTATAAGTGCATCAATGGCTGAATGGGTGCCGATGGTCCCGATGATGATTAGCGGCATCTTCGCGGGAGCAAAAGAGTTCATCAGGTTGGGGGTGTGACCGGTTAGTTTTCTGTAATCGTTTTGTAAATCAGATACGGCACGCTGGATACCCCTGTCGGTATTGGGATAAAGCAGAATGGAAGCAGTTACACCCGCTTCATACAGCACCATGGTGTTGCTGTCATGTTGCGTGGTGATGAAACGCTCAGCCCCGCCCAGCGGGCAGGTCAGGCAGCTCAGGACAACAATCAGGCTGATGATGATTTTTTTGCTGTTCATATGCTTCTTCTTTCTAATCAATTATGGTCCCTTTGCCATCGATATCGCCTTCAATCCGATAGTAATCGAAATCGGTATATCCCCCGGTCTCTTGGGTGGCATAGTAGATCAATCCAAAGCGGTAGCCCATGAAGTGGGGGATGGTATAGGCCATCTGGAGGGTGTTGCCGATGGGCTCCCAGCTTACCCCGTCAAGACTGTAGTAGCAGGTTGCCTTGTCGGTTCGATCTCTGAAATCACATTCGATTTTCAGGTGGACGCCATTCTGGTTGAGAGGTATGGATGCGACCTCTACCGGCTCATCTTTTTCACCATTGATCATCACCACCGCATAATGGTCATGTTCTTTTTTCACGCCCACAAAGGCGTACTTTTTTTGCAGGGCAATCATGCCCGCATAATCGCCGTTCTTCATGCCGGTGACCTCCACGAAAGTGGAGGCGGCACTCTCCGGTCCGAAGGTGCGTTGTGTCAGCGTGTTTCTCGCCTGCAGGGGTGAGTTGTCGATTCTTCCGCTGGTCAGCCGGAGATAACCCGGTGAATCAGAGAGCGACCAGTAGCGGTTGTCGGGATTGTGGTTCCACTGCCAGCAGAGAGGCAGCGGGTCATCCTCCGGCATGCGGTTAAACTCATCCGATGCCACGACTCCCCATACTCCCATTTGTTCACTTACTGGTATATCGAGTGTGTCGGGGACAATTCCATTTATACCCAGCACCGGCCAGTCGTTCTCCCACTTCACCGGCATCAGGTAGGGGATCCGCCCCACGGCACCGTAATCGCGAAACATATAGCCATACCATTTTCCTCCGGGAGTATCAATGATGCTCCCTTGGGCAATTCCCCTATCTCTGAGGACAACCTTGCCTTCATAGGGGCCGGTGATGGTTTTTGCCCGGTGCACGATCACCGTCCGCATATCGTTGGGTGGCCAGGTGATGTTGAAGAGATAATAATAACCGTTGTGTCTGACCATCTGTGAACCCTCGGCAGGCAGTCCTACTCGCTCAGAGGCCACCTTACTGGCATTGGGTATAATCACCTTGTGTATTCCACCTTTCTTGAGTCCCGAGACTTCCGGGGTGAGTTCGGCAATGCGGATGTCACCGGCGCCGTAAATCATGTAAACGCTGCCGTCCTCATCGAAGAAGAGGGTGTGGTCATGCAGCACAGGCTCAAAGCTCTTCTCTTGCCACTCTCCTTTTTCGATATTGTCAGTAGTGTAAACATGTGTTTTCCCCGAAGTGGCGGAAAAGGTGGAGACGTAGAAAAGTCCATTGTGGAACCGGATGCTGCTGGCCCAGGAGCCGGCACCATAGGCGTTTTTCCCGTTCTCGAGGCGCAACATCTCGTTATCGACAAGTGTGTCATAGGCATAGCTTACCAGCTTCCAGTTCACCAGGTCGTTCGATTTCATGATCGGCAGGCCGGGACTCATGTGCATGGTGGTGCTGCTCATGTAATAGGTATCACCCACGCGCACCATGGCCACATCGGGCACATCTGCCCAGATGATCGGATTGGTGGCTTTTGTACCTTCTCCTTCTATCGGTGTGCCGCCTATTGTTGTGCCGCTGTGTAGTGAGAGAAGACACATGAATAGTAGCGATATCTCAATAAGTCGTTTCATATGTTGATATTGTTAGGTTATTTTGTCCGAAAGATATACATTTTTGATGACAATCGGTTTATTACCTGATGACCAGAATCCGATGATGTAGATGTGGGAGGGGTCCAGTCTCACCTGTTGGTCTCCGACCTGCTTGTACATGCTGTGCAGGTCTACCACTACCCGGCGTTCACTTCCAAAATCGTAGAGTGCCGGCTGCGACCAGTAATTGTTTTCATCGAAGAGACGGAAAGAGACGCCGGAATCATTGTCGTTGCCCAGTTCGGCAATAAGGTATCGATAGCCCTTTTTTTGCTGACCGAAGCCAACCACAATTACTTCCTCGAGCAGTTCGGTATCCTCAGTCATGGTAACAGAGAGGGTTGTTCTTCCGTTAAGCTTGATTGTTTGAGGCTGCATTCCCACATATGTGAAAAGCAGCGATGCATCGGAAGGTACGTTGAGTAAGGTAAACTTGCCATCGAAATCGGTGACCGTTCCGGTAGATTCACCTTCCACCTGTACGGTCACGCCGATCAGGGGTTCTCCTGCCGCATCAGAAACAGTACCCCTTACGGTAATGTTCTGCGCAGAAATGGATAAGGAAATTGAACACAACAATGTGAAAAATATTCCTCTCATTAGATTCGAAATTTTTCTTTTCATTCTCTGATTTGATTAGATTATACAAGTAATTTTTTTGGGATGCATGATCCATCCAGTCTGTTAAAAATTCTCAATCATTCTACATGTTTCGCATAAGATTCTCGCTTTTAGTTTGTGAAATTAACTCTGTTCACTCGTTTCATACTACCAATATTAGATACTTTATTACATTATTTAGATATTTAATACTTTCCCAATTCTGTGTACGTACACAATTCGTTGATTAACACATGTTTGTATAAATTGAACAAAATGTGTTCCTGACCGCAAAAAACAATACAGCGATCAGTTAAATCAATCAGCTGAGTTGAAGGCAGACGACAAATGGAGGAGAGATCAAGAGTGTTTACTGATTAATTGATTCACCACTGCTTTGGGCTGGTGATCTCTGTCAAAGAGCAGTGGATAGTCGGTTCTTCCCCTTACCGGAAAATTGTTCTTCCATGAATCCCCGTCACTGACCCCCCACATGGTAACACGAAGGATATGGTCGCTATTTTTTATAAACAGGTTGAACAGATCCATCATTCTTTCGTTCCAGGCTTGAGCAACCTCTTCGGGCAAACCATCGGTGTAGGGATCGATCTCTTTCCGGTAGGCTTCCCGATCGGCGACATTGGCTCCGCCCATGCGGCGCGGTTCAGGGAGCGGACTCATATCCAGTTCGGTGATCAGTACCTTTACCCCCGCGTTTACATAATCGTCGATGGTTTGCTGATATTCCTCAATGGATGGGTGGTTCATTCCCACATGTCCCTGCAAACCGATACCGTCAATGCGGATACCGCGCTCCTTGAGCGTGTTGATCAACCTGACAACGGTTTCCCTTTTACCCGGATACCACTCGTTATAGTCATTGTAATATAATTCTGCCTCCGGATCGGCTTCATGTGCATACTGAAATGCCAGAGGAATGAATTCCTCGCCCAGTATTTCGTAGAATTTACTCTCGCGGTACGACCCATCTTCCAGAATTGCTTCGTTGACCACGTCCCAACCCTTGATTACACCCTTGTAACGTCCTACAACGGTATAAATATGCTCTTTCATTCTTTGTTTCAAGACCTCCGGGCTTGCATTCTCACCATTTTCATCCACGCAGAACCATGCAGGGAGTTGTGAATGCCAAATCAGGCAATGACCTGTGATGGTCAGATTGTTGTCGACCCCAAACTGTACAAACTGATCGGCCTGGCTAAAGTCATACCGGTCTTCCTCCGGATGGATCTCTGCACTTTTCATGCAGTTTTCGGCTACGATGGCATTGAAGTGTTGCCTGACAATACGAGTGGCCGCTGTGTCGTTCCCGGCTGCCTGGCGAGTGTTCAGTGCTACGCCAATGAGAAATTTGTCTTGTAGTACATCTTTTAAACCGGGTTCTTCCCTGTTCGGGTTGTTGCCGCATGCCGTGAAGGCAATAGCTGCTGATAGCAGCAATGTAAATTTCATTCTCTTCATGTTGTTTTTTTGATTGGGTTTTTAATCAAGCTGTTTGTCGTCTCAGGTTTATTTTTTCACTATATTCTTGAATGCTGATCCAAAGATCAGGTAACCGGTATTACCGGCAATGGTCCCCTCATTTTGTCCCCAGAGGAAGGGCCAGTCATCGTAATTCTCGAAGTGATCCGGTTTACGGAAGAGAATGCCCGGTGCCATGTTTCCAGGGATGAATGAGAAGTCAGCCCTGTTATGGCCGTAGAAAACCGCTTTGGGTCGTGTGGCACCCACGGTGGCCACCAGTGAATAGTTGTGATAGGGATGGCATCCGTAGAGCCAATTGGCAACCTTGAATGCATGGTTCACATCGATCAGGTCAGGATAATGCATGTGGGCAAAACAGATGGTGGTTCCGAAGTTGACCACGGCTCCACCAC
>JBDKRY010000265.1:0-3219 GCA_039683155.1 Proteiniphilum sp. | reverse complement strand
GTGTCTTTGATACCTTCATAGCGGCCGGTGGCACCGCCATGGCCGGAATCCATATTCATGTGCAGTAACAGGATGTTATCATCTGTTTTGAGTGACCGGAGTTTTGCCACATATTTGGCGGGTTCGTGGAAAAGCACCTGTGAGTCGTTGATGCCACCCGTTACCAGTATATTCGGATAATCCTGGGCCCTGATATTGTCGTAGGGTGAGTAGGAGAGGATGTAATGGTAATACTCCTCCTCATTGGGATTGCCCCACTCTTCATATTCACCCGTGGTGAGAGGCAGTGTCTCGTCGAGCATCGTATTGATGACATCCACAAAAGGTACCTGTGCCACGATGGTCTGATAGAGGTCGGGTCGCATATTCGCCACGGCACCCATCAGCAAACCTCCGGCGCTCCCACCCATGGCTGCCAGCCTGTCGGCAGAGGTGTATCCGTCGTTAACCAGCTTTTCGCTGCAGGCGATAAAATCGGTAAACGTATTTTTTTTATGCAGCAATTTTCCATCTTCATACCACTGCTCGCCGAGGTCGCTGCCGCCCCGTATCTGGGCAATGGCATACACGAAGCCGCGGTCGATCAGGCTGAACATGCTCGAATTGAAATACACATCGGAACTTATGCCGTAACTTCCGTAAGAATAGATTAGGGCAGGATTGCTGCCGTCTTTCTTAAGCCCTTTTTTATAGACAATGGCCATCGGCACCTTTACCCCGTCGGAGGCTGTAGCCCACAAGCGTTCCACCACGTAGTCATCGGGGTTGAATCCGGAAGGTATCTCCTGCTCCTTGAGTTTCACCGTTTCACCGGTGATGATGTTGTATTCATAGAGTGTATTGGGGCGGTTGAGCGAGGTATAGGAGTAGCGCAATGTGACGGCATCATACTCCGGATTTCCGCTAAGCCCGGCAGAATAGACCGGCTCAGGAAAAGCAATGGTTTTTACATCACCGTCTGAAACAGGTTTCACCTGAATCTCCGTGAGTCCGTTTTTGCGCAATTCCAGCGAAACATAGTCCTTCAGGATATCAATTCCCTCGATGCGAACATCTTTGTCATGCGGTACAAACACTTTCCAGGACGACCTGTCTTCATACCCCGTGAGCGGCATTTCATAGATCATGCCGTTCAGGTTCTCTTTATCCTTGTAGCGCACAAAGAACTTTTCCTGATGCGGGTAGACACTGTACTCCACATCCTGTACGCGGGGCAGGAACACTTTAAACGTATCCGTCGGCCTGTCAGCCGTGATATAGCGCTCCTCCGAGGTGGTTGAGCTGCCGCTGGTGATGAAGATATACTGTTTGGTTTTGTTGCCGTAGACATAGGTGCCAAAGCGGGCATCTTTTTCTTCAAATACCAGTTCGCCGGCAGCTTCGTCCAGCATCCGGCGATAAATTCTGGAAGAACGCAATGTCTGGTCGATCAGACTGTAGAAAAGGGTTCTGTTGTCGTTGGCCCATGCCACCGATGCGGCTCCGTCCACTGAAAATCCCACCTGCTCACCCGAAGCAAGATCTTTGATTTTCATTGTGAACTCGGCATAGGATCCGGTTTCGTTATAGAAATAAGCGGCTTTGCTGTTGTCGGGACTGATGGAATAGCCCCGGAAGATGAATGCCGGCTTTCCTTCGGCCATCCGGTTCACATCAAAGATGATCTCCTCTGCGGCTTCCATTGATCCTTTCCGGCGACAGTAGGCAGGGTACTGTTTCCCCTTTTCGGTACGGCTGTAGTAGAAATAACCATCCTTGAACGAAGGGTAGCTTTCATCATCCTCCTTGATGCGGCCCAGTATCTCGTCGTAGATCTTTTGCTGCAACGCCTGTGTAGCGCTCATTACTGTGTCGGTGTAGGCATTCTCTGCCTGCAGATAATCGATTACCTTCGGATTGTTTTTGTCTTTCAACCAATAATAGTTGTCGATGCGTTGTTGACCGAAGTTCACAAACGTGTCTGGGAGTACCTCTGCCACCGGCGGGGCAGGAAAATCAGATTGTTTCAGTATATTCACTTTTTCTTTATTCATGTTGCAGGATGCGAAGAGGAGTGCCGCCACGCTGATCCCTGTAAAATATAAATGCTTCATTTCGAAATGTTTAAATTATGAGTTATCCTCGTTGAAGGTTCCATTGTATATAGGACAAACCCTATTCTGATGCATTTTTCCGGACAAATGTACATGAAAATCGAAGTATTTCCAAGCGCATGAAAATAAAAATCAGGTTTTTTTTAGAGGAAAGATACATAATTAATGGGAACAGGAAACAGTGAACATTCTTTTTCTCATAGCGTTATAATCTGAATCCGGAAAATGAAATGCATTCATACGAACAGAATCACCAGCAAGAAGATGTAAAGAACATCAAAACGGCATTTTTTCTGAATCTCTTATTTACAATTATCGAGATTGCAGGAGGTCTGCTGACCAATAGTGTGGCGATACTTTCGGATGCTGTGCATGATTTGGGCGACAGCTTCTCACTCGGGCTCTCGTGGTATTTTCAGAAAGTCGCAAAGAGGCCGCGCACAAAAGAGTATACATATGGCTATAAGCGCTTTTCATTATTGGGCGCCGTAATCAATTCTGTCGTCCTGCTGGTGGGAAGTGTGGTCATCCTGGCACATGCCATCCCACGCCTGTTTAACCCGCTGCACCCCAATGTAGAGGGAATGTTACTGCTTGCCGTGTTGGGAATATTGATGAATGGTCTTGCCGTTTATCGGCTGCGTAAAGGAAGTTCAATGAATGAGCGGGTGGTGTTACTTCATTTGCTGGAAGATGTGTTAGGATGGATTGCTGTGCTGGTGGGGGCAGGAATCATGTATTTTGTGGATGCACCTTTCATTGACCCGTTGTTATCCATTGTCATCTCTCTCTTTATTCTTTTCAATGTCTACCGCAATATTCGGGAAAGCCTGCATATAATTCTGCAGGGAAGCCCCGGAACTGTCGATTTGGAAAAAGTAAAGCAGACTATTTTGAAAATAGATGAGGTGCAGAGTGTACACGACCTGCATGCGTGGTCCATTGACGGTCAATACAATGTGTTAACCATCCACGTGGTTCTGCACGCACCACAACCCATGAAGGAACTTCTCAGGCTGAAGCTCATCATTCGCGATGCCCTGCAGACACTGGGCGTGCAGCATTGCACCATCGAGTTTGAAGTGCCAGGGGAGGATTGCGAGATGGAGGATTGCAGTTAAACAGC
>JBDKRY010000264.1:0-3682 GCA_039683155.1 Proteiniphilum sp. | reverse complement strand
CTATGGTGTCTAATGTAAATTTTTTCTGCATATCTATAATTTGATTTTATGCTGTTACTACGCTATCCTGCGCCCGTGCACCACGTATGATCCCGATCATTTCTCCGCTTAACCGCTGAACGTCTTTCAGATCTTTTTTGGTTCTGTACTCAAACGGAGTAAACAAGAGTCTTAACACAATCCCTACCGGAAAGAAATACATGCTGATTTTGGACCATATTGAATCGGCTTCAAATGGTTTTATTTTTGTGATAAAGACGGGAAATTGTTCGGCTTTGGCTAGATCCTCTAAATTTCGGGAGTTGGATAATTGATTCAGAATAATCTCCATGGCACTTTTGATGGAGCGCAACGCTCCTTCATACGCGCCGTTTGTCCAATAGTCTTTATAAGATAAATGCCCAAATGTGGTAAAAAAGCGCTCTATCTCATCCGACAACCCTGCAAGTGCCCGGATGATCTCTCCATATTCAGGGGGGTCTATGATTATGCTTTTTACCGGATATTTTCTTTTTTCACGAATAAAGAATAATTTTTTAAAGAAATTCACATAGGTATCCGCATTCATGATTACCGAGTCATTCATTGCCTTGTAGGTCAGGAAGATACCAATGGGCAAGAGGATGAGCGAACTGAACCACATTCCGAACCAATGTTCCCACACCCCGTCGCGTGTCATCTTATATCCCACATTCTCCACAATATAATAAATGATGAAGAGGCCCACAGATATGACGATAGGAGTGCCCAAACCTCCCTTTCTGACAATGGATCCCAATGGGGCTCCAATGAAAAAGAAAATAAGGCAGGTGAAAGGAATGGTAAATTTCCGGTGCCACTCTACCCAATGGCGATTGATGGTCTTTTGCGTAGTTGTTTTATTGAGCGACCGGAAAAGAAACTCATTGCTGTTGTTGTCGGCTTTCATAAAAGCGCTTTGCAGGATAGCCGACTGCTCCTGTAATTCTTTTGATTGCAGCAGCGTATCGGGACGGTGGACTTCCACATCGGCACGCTGAGCGGCTGCAATCAATGAATCCTTCCTGTCTGGAGGATAACTGTTGCGAAAAGTGAGATAGGAATAATTTTTCATCATGTTTCGATCCACCCGGTTCACACTGTCCATGATTATCATCATGGAATCAATGGAAGTACTTAACTCCGCCAGGTTTTTGGAGACATAATTACTGGTTGAACTCCCTTTAATCTCATCCTCCCCCATGCGGTTGAAGTTTGCATCGTACGAGATCATCATGGTCTTCACATCGAAGTTCTCTCTCGCGTAGGGCACAAAGTCTGTGGTATTCCGGGAAGTGGCACCTTGCGTAAAGTTCTGAAACTGCTGGCCGCTGTACATGGTAAGGATAAGCATCGTTTTATCTTCGGTCATGCTCATTTTCGCCGAGTCACAAATAATCACCGCCATATTGTTGAATCCGCTCGCCACATCATAAATCAGCACGTCATACAACATACCGGTCTTTTGATCTTTTCTTTCCACATACAGGTTGTAGCCGTCAATCTCCTTATAAAAAACACTCTCCGGCACATCCAGTTCGGGGGAAGCCTGCCGGATGGAAATAAGCAGGGAATAAAACTTGGTCTGTATTTTGGGAATGGCATTGTTCTGGAAGAAGAAAGCCCCCACGCTGATGAAGAAAATGAGGATGATGAGCGGCTTCATGATATTCAGCAGGGGGACGCCCGCTGATTTTATGGCCAACAGCTCCAGGTTTTCTCCCATGTTTCCGAAGACCATCAACGATGCCAGTAAGATGGCCAGCGGCAGTGCCATCGGAATAAGGTTAAGGGCGGCATAAAAAAACATCTCCCCAATCACATCGAGCCCCAACCCTTTGCCCACCATATCTTCCACATATTTCCACAAAAATTGCATCAATACCAGAAACAGGCATATGACAAAAGTCATCAGAAAAAGCGGAATAAAGGTCGTTAAGATGTAGCCATATAACCGCTTTATGTGGAAAAATTTATTCATCGGACAGGACAAAAAAAGACACGTTTAATTTTAGAACAAAGATAATAAAATCAAACGGACAAACGTGGTTCCGAAAATGTAAAGATGATTAATAATAGCGGTATAATGATTTATGCGGAAGGCTCAGATACCCAATCTTCTTTTCATCTCATCGACCTGTGATTCCCATAAAGCGATGGAATCTCCTTTTTCATCAGGTTCTGCAAAGTCGGTTATCTCCAGTGTCATGTCGCCCGACAGATCCAGTTTGCGCAGAAAGAATTCAAAATAACAATTTTCCTCCTCCTCATCGATCCATCGGTAACGGATGCTTGACGGTGGTTTCTGATTTTCAATCACAGCCTGATTGTTTGTCTTTCCCCAGTAGAATGTATAAATGGTCTCTGAATCATCCATCAACACCTCATCCGCAAACCATTCCGAAAGACCGTCTATCTGACTTATCATGCGCCACAAACTACTCTGGCTCGCGTTTCCCATAAGAAACTCGATATGGAATTTTTCTTTCGACATGTATATTTTAAAAACAGGCTCACAATATACAACTTTTTTTTGTTCAATTGCCAAAAATTTATATTAATTCACACATTCCCAAAAGCTGCCTGAAAAGACAGCTTTTGGGAATAGCGTATTTACCGGATGGTTACTGTACGGGAATATATTCTACAAATGCCTCTATGGCTTCGTAGGAGGCCAGACCCAGCTTCCAGTACATATCGGCCGTAGCCCGATTGCGTTCCTCGGAACGTTGCCAGAAAAGCCTCTCATCATCGCCCAGGAAAGGGGCACTCTCCATTTGTGACTGATGCCTTAGAATAGCATTTCGCTTTTGACGAAGCTCTTCGGGTGAGAGCGGTACAGCCATTTCAATATGATCTATCTCCCACTCCATCCATGCTCCGCGATACATCCAGATGCGGCAATCTTTAAACCATTCTTCTTCTTGGATGATGTCAACGGCTCCCAAAACGGCGTCGAGACATACCTTATGGGTACCGTGCGGATCTGCCAGATCCCCTGCCACATAGATCTGATGGGGTTTGATGGTTTCAATAAAATCCTTGACAATATATACATCTTTTTCAGAGAGAGGATTTTTTTTCACTTTGCCTGTTTCATAGAAAGGAAGATCCAGAAAATGCACATTCTCTTCGGAAAGACCGACATATCGGTCTGCCGAACGAGCCTCCTCACGCCGTATTCTTCCCTTGATGAAAAGGATATCGGGGGTATCGATATCTTCCTTTGTTTTTTCATGCATGAGATAATGGCGAATTTTCTCGTATTTCTCCAGTAGCCCGGTGCTCTCGGAATTGAATTTTTTTCGCATGCTGTTCAGCACTGAGATGTAGCGAATCACCTCTTCATCTCCCACGGCAATGTTTCCTGAGGTCTGGTAGCCCACATGCACTTCGTGACCCTGGTTCACCAGCCGTTGGAAAGTACCCCCCATGGAGATCACATCGTCATCGGGGTGCGGGCTGAAAATAATCACCTTTTTGGGATAAGGCCTGGCTCTTTCGGGACGAAGGGTATCATCCGCATCGGGCTTTCCTCCGGGCCATCCGGTAATGGTATGCTGCAGATCATTGAATATCTTGATATTCACATTATAAGCTGATCCATATAGGGTAATCAACTCACTCAGTCCATTGTCGTTATAATCCTTGTTCGTCAACTTCA
>JBDKRY010000263.1:0-8606 GCA_039683155.1 Proteiniphilum sp. | reverse complement strand
TGCGCTGATCCGGCATCTGATTGAGGTGAGAGGCTATAGCTGTGTCAATGAAATCACACCGATGAACGAGCCGGATGGTGGACCTTTGCTGACTTCGGAGGAGTACATCGAAATGGCAAAGACACTGGATGCCCGTTTCAAAAAGGAAGGCCTGAGGGAGAAGGTTCGCTTTAACCTGTCGGACAACACCGATACCCGGACTTTCTACCTGAAGGATTGTGCGGAGAACCTACAGGAGGTTGCCGACATATTCAATTCCCACACCTATATTTTTGGATACGATACTCCCAACCATGTGATCTTCGACTGGGAGAAGAACAATGTCAACATCGCTGCAGGAGCAGGGAAGAAACATCTGGTGGGTGAGTTTGGATCGAACCAGTGCGTGGGGGCTACCCGGCAAAGAGATATCGACCGCTATGAGCGGGGGGTGTTGATGACCCGCCTGGTACTCAACTTTTTCAATGCAGGTGCATCCGGCGTGAGCTACTGGAGCCTGATTGATCAGTATTACGGGAAAGATGCCGATTACGAGCAGATGCAGCAACTGGGACTGTGGAAGTATATCCGGGAGGCGTACAAAACAGACTCTACCTACACACGAATTCAGACCGATTACGAAGTACGACCCCAATACCATTCCTATGGATTGTTGACCCGCTTCATCAAGCCGGGAGCTGAGATCTACCCGCTCGACCTGGGTGATGACTTCGCCATCGGAACGGCTTTTCTGAACAGTGATGGGAAATGGAACTATCTGTTGGCCAATGGCTCCGACGAATCGAAATTTGTGTCGGTCAGCAACGAGGCGGTGAAGGGACGGTTCGACATTTATCGGTATGAAGAAAACAGTCTGCCGCAGGGTGATGCGCTGATCACAGCTAGCGAAATAGCCAAGGTGCGGAATCAGAAGCTTCAGTTCGAGGTAAAGCCTCAATCTGTGGTGCTGTGTCACGAGCAATAATATTGGTTTTCAAAAATATTTCTTATGCAACAAGATAAGACTATTGGATTCAAAATACTACCCGTGATGTTTGGCTTCTTTATCATGGGATTTGTAGATATCATTGGCATCGCCATAAACTATGTGAAACAAGACTTCCTCTTCCTGAATGATACCTTGGCCAATTTGCTGGCGATGTCCTGCTTTTTCTGGTTCCTGGTGCTTTCCATCCCTACCGGGATGCTCATGAACAGGATTGGTCGAAAAAAAACGGTTCTGCTCAGCTTCGCCATGCAGGTGATTGCCCTTGCGATTCCCGTCGTGGTGTATGACTTTGCCTGGGTGATGGTTGCCTTTGCTTTCCTGGGCATGGGGAATACCTTGCTGCAGGTGGCACTCAATCCGCTGGTCACCGATGTGGTGAGTAAGGAAAAGCTGACCGGTACGCTCACTCTCGGACAATTTGTTAAAGCGATCTGCTCTCTCCTTGGACCTATCCTCACCAGCTGGGCAACGGGATTGATCTTCGGGTGGAAGCTGATCTTCCCGATCTTTGCGGCAACCTCCTTCATCGCTTTTATCTGGTTGTGGCTTACCCCCATTCAGGAGCAGAAAAAAGGGGAGTCGGTATCGCTGCAACGGACGCTCTCTCTGTTTAAAGACAACCATATTGTTGCCTTTTTTATCGGGATCCTGGTGCTTGTTGGGGTGGATGTGGGAATCAACGCTACCTTTCCCAAACTGTTGATGGAGAAATGTGCCCTGCCGCTCAATGAGGCGGGGCTGGGAAACAGTGTCTACTTTTTTGCCCGTACCCTGGGAGCTTTGGGAGGCGGGATCTTCCTGTTAAAGTATGCCGAAACAAAATTCTTTAGATACAGTGTCCTGCTGGCATTGATTGGCCTTGGGGGGATGCTCGTGACCAGTAGCCTGTGGGGCATACTTGCCTTTGTGGTCATTTTCGGTTTGGGATACGCCAACCTTTTTGCGATCATCTTCTCTTTGTCGCTGAAACGGATGCCGGACCGTGCCAACGAGGTGTCGGCTTTGTTGATCATGGGTGTCTCAGGCGGAGCATTACTGCCTCCACTGCTGGGCGTTGTCTCCGACAGTTTTGGTACCCAGACGGCTGCCATGATACTGATTACCCTGGTCTGGCTCTACATGGTCTGGCTGATTCGAAGGGTGAGTAATAAGCAAGAGAAATCATTGACAAATTGATATGATGACTGCCAATATATCGAACTCCTGCAAATTGTTGTTTGCAACGCTATCATTACTTTTCGTTCTCTTACCGGAGTTGTCTACTGCTCAACAGAAAATCAGATATAGTGATAAACCGGTGGTGATAACCCGATGGATTCATGAAGCGTTTGCGAAAGGAAAGACCCCTCCATTTTCGTTTGAACTAGATGGTAAGAAGTCTTCAGATTTCATCAAATCATGGGATTACTCTTTTGAGAAACAGGTTAGTACTGAAGTCAACGTGGTGAAATATTGTATTACATATGAAAGCAAACAGGCAGGTTTGAGAATTGACTGTGAGGTTGAGGGGTATACCGATTACGATGCTGTTAAGTGGTTATTGCATTTCACAAACATTCAAGATGCAGATTCAAAGGTGATTTCGCATGTGAAAGTGATCGATGTTGATTTTGAATATGCCCGTAGCGGTGATTTTATTTTACATACGGCTGATGGCAATCATATATCGAAAGCTGATTTTCACCCGAGGTCGTTGGTGATGAAACCAGGGGAAGAGCATCAGTTTTTTCCTGAAGGAGGTCGTTCATCTGAGACATCATTTCCATTCTTCAATATTGAATCACCTGCTAACCAGGGGGTTGTTTTTTCAATTGGATGGTCTGGTACTTGGATAAGCGATTTTATGAAAAAAACGGATCGTGTAATTTCTTTTAGCTCTGGGATGAAACGATTCGAAAGTTATCTCAAGTCCAATGAGACTATTCGTACGCCAAGTATGTGCCTGCTCTTTTGGAATGCTGAGAATCGAATGGAGGGACACAACAAATTCAGAAGATTTGTGCTTGCTCACCAAAGTCGAAAAATTGATGGAAAGTTTGCAACATATCCGCTCTCTAGTGGTTTCAACTATCACGATCCTGAACCCTGTACCGAATATTCTTGCCTGACGGAAGATTATGCGATCGCCATGATACGCAGATATACACAGTTCGGTCTCATACCCGAAGTTTATTGGCTGGATGCCGGTTGGTATAGTGGAGCGGCTAACTTTGAACAGGGTCAGACATGGGCCAATACCGTGGGTAACTGGACGGTTGATACAACGAGGTTCCCGAATGGACTGAAACCAATCGCAGAAGAGGCACATAAAGTTGGAGCAAAATTTATGGTATGGTTTGAACCGGAGAGAGTGATTGAAGGAACACAATGGGCCAGAGAACACCCGGAATGGATGCTACGACACGGAGATGGTGATTGGTTACTTTTTGATCTAGGAAACAGGGACGCAAGAAAATGGATGACCCAGAAGATCATCAATCTGATTCGGGAAAACGGTATCGATTACTATCGTCAAGATTTTAACATGCGGCCGGATGTTTATTGGGAGGCAAACGATGAACCGGGACGAATAGGAATGAAAGAGGTTCGTCATATTGAAGGATTATACGCCTTTTGGGATGATTTATTGACAGAATTCCCTAATTTGCTGATAGATAATTGTGCAAGCGGAGGACGACGTCTGGATATGGAGACCATTCCGAGAAGTGCTCCTCTGTGGAGAAGTGACTATTATCACTATGATGATCCGGATGGATACCAGGGACATACATATGGACTCAATTTCTTTCTTCCATTGCATGGTACAGGCATATTGCAAACAGACCGTTATTCATTTCGTTCGAGTATGAGCAGTGCATTGATTTATAACTGGAAGATAACAGACAAAAGTGTCTCATATATCGACATGCAGAATTGCTTGAAAGAATATGCTTCGGTAAGACCTTATTACTACGAGGACTATTATCCGCTTGTCGGAATTGAAGATTTGACACGAGACAACATCTGGATTGCATATCAATTGCACAGACCTACTGATGAGAGCGGAATCATTGTAGCTTTCAGACGTGAGAAATCACCTGATGATCGATTGACGGTTCAGTTGGGTGGCTTGAAAAAGGATGAGAACTATTTGATTACCAGTATGGATGACGAGTCGTTTAAATGCTTAAAGAGTAGCAAAGAATTGAACGAAGGTTTTGATTTGATGATTGAGGAGCCAAGAGGCTCATTGTTATTAAAATATTCAATTGTAAAATAGATATTTGCGTATATGAAAAAGTATATTGCTTCCTGGATAATTCTGTGTTTGGTGTGTATGGCTTTTCCGGCCTATGGACAGTCGCTTTCCCGTTTCGGGAATAAAAATGTGAAGGTAGGTGATTGGGTGGATCAGCAATTCAGAAAAGGAACTACTCCTCCCTTCTCGTTCCGCTACAACGGAGGGCATTCGTCCGATTTTATCGGCAAATGGCAGTTCTCCGCCCAAAAAGGGAGTCCGAACGCGCAGGGTGTGGTGAACAACATCTACAGCTGGCAGGATCGGAAAACCGGGCTGAACGTGACCTGCGACCTGAAGTATTATCCGGCATACGAGGCGGTGGAGTGGGTCCTTCACTTCACCAACAGGTCGGAGGCCAATTCGCCATCGGTGACGGAGGTGAAGGTGATGGATATGGAATGGCGCTATGGTGGCGATAACGATCTGTTGTTACACTATGCCAACGGAAGCTCTGCTTCGCGGAGCGATTTCAATCCGCGCAAACAGCTGTTGAAGGCCGGTGAACCCTTTGAGTTCTCTCCCGTGAATGGTCGCTCATCGGATCACGCTTTTCCCTTCTTCAACATCGAATCGACAACGGGTCAGGGAGCTATGGTGGCCGTTGGATGGACTGGAACTTGGTATGCTGGATTCGAGAAGAATGAACAGAACGACTTGTCGCTTCAGGCGGGGATGAAAGATCTGAATACCTACCTGCTCGCCCGAGAAACAATCCGCACACCGAGCATCTGTCTTTTGTTCTGGAGGGGGGGAGACAGGATGACTGGACACAACACCTTCCGGCGGTTCATGATCGAACAGCAGGCGCCGAAAATAAACGGCAAACCAGCTGTCTACCCGGTCTCTACCAGCTTCAACTATGGTGATCCTGCTCCTTGCAACGAATATACCTGCCTCACCACTGATTATGCCATTGCCATGATCAACCGATACAAACGGTTCAACCTAGTGCCAGAGGTGTTCTGGCTCGATGCGGGCTGGTATATCCATGCCAATGAGGTGGAGAACCACAAAAACTGGGCCAACACTGTGGGAAACTGGGAGGTGGATCAGGATCGGTTTCCCGGAGGGCTGAGACCGATAGCTGATGCGATACATGAGGCTGGCGCCAAGTTCATGGTCTGGTTCGAACCGGAAAGGGTGATCAAAGAGTCGAAATGGGGCAGAGAACGGAAAGAGTGGATGCTCGATGCGGAAGGGACCGATTCCTATCTGTTCGACCTGGGAAACAAAGAGGCGTTACAATGGTTCTGTAACTATATTGGTGACTTCATGGAAGAGAACGGGATCGATCATTATCGCCAGGATTTCAACATGCGGATCGACAACTTCTGGAAAGAAAACGATGCGCCAGGCAGAACGGGAAGCCGGGAGATACGGCATATTGAAGGTCTCTATGCCTTCTGGGATTATCTGCTACAGCGATTCCCTGAGGCAATCATCGACAACTGCGCCAGCGGGGGCAGACGCCTCGACTTTGAAACCATGAAAAGAAGCGCTCCTATGTGGAGGACAGATTATAATTACGGAGAACCAATTGGTTACCAGACGCACACCTACGGACTGAATTTTTTCCTTCCGTTGACCGGTACAGGCGTACAAAAAAGTGACAAGTTTACTTTTCGCTCCAGCTTGGGTACTTCGGTCATCTTCAACTGGAAGATCACGGATCCGTCCTCCTCATTTACAGAAATGCAGCGTTGTTTCAAAGAGTTTATGGATCTACGCCCCTACTATTATGAGGATTATTATCCGTTAGTCTTCAACGAAGATATGACCACCGATGATATCTGGCTGGCCTACCAACTCTACCGGCCTGCAGATGACACAGGAGTAATAGTGGCTTTCAGAAGAGAATTATGTCGGGATGAAACGATTACTGTACAATTGTCGGCAGTCAATCCTAAGGTGACTTACAAACTGACCGACCGCGATAGCGGCGAGACCTTTATCAAGACGGGTGAAGTGTTGAAAGAGGGTTTCCAATTGAAATTGAAAGAGGCTAAAAGTTCATTGGTAATCAGTTATGTCGGTTTGGAGTAGTTGAAATGGTATAATTGTCTAGGTTTCATGGATTATTGAATATGAATGAGATTATAAATAGAAGTTTATTAGAAGCTTTGAATACATTACAGGAGTTTATTAACAATTCTGATAATGCTGAACGTATTGAGCAGGCTGCTTCGCTGATGTCTGGGTGCCTTTTAAAAGGCAACAAGATTCTATCCTGCGGCAACGGAGGCTCACTGTGTGATGCCACTCACTTCGCGGAAGAACTAACCGGCCGCTATCGCTTAAACAGAAAACCCTTGGCGGCCATTGCGATGAATGATCCGGCTTATCTCACCTGCGTGGGGAACGATTTTTCTTTTGAAGATACCTTCACTCGCTATGTGGAAGCGATCGGGAACAGAAACGACGTCCTCTTGGCGATCAGTACCAGCGGTAATTCGGAGAACGTGGTGCGATGTGCCTCAAAAGCGAAATTGATGGGGATGAAGGTGGTGGCCCTGACAAGAGAAGGGGATAACCTACTTAAGCAGGTCTCGGATGTTACGATTGCGAGTCCTGAGACTCCCTTTTCTGACCGAATACAGGAGATACATATTAAGGTGATCCATATCCTGATTCAGCTGATCGAAAATAAAATGGGATATTGAGGTGATTGTAGATTATGCTCCAATAATCTATGGATTCAGACTCTCTTTTCTGCTTGCGAATCTCTATTGTGCTTCCGAAGGACTGGGTTCGGTTGTCCGCGGTTTGTTCAACAAAGAGGCGTTAAGCAAACTGCTGAAACTGAAACCCAATCAGGAAGTTTTGCTGACACAGACGGTGGGCTGGCCAGAATAATGTCTCTATAAATCTTCTTTATTTAACTCCTGTATTTACAACAAGCGGGCAAGGCATCATATGTTGCCTTGTCCGCTTTGTATTTGTCTGTATCGTGACCAGCTTTGGCTACGTTCTTCGCTATGTCATCGACCGATGTCTTTTTGGGATCGTAATTTAAATGCAATACTTCTTTCTCTATCTCCCAGCTCGCAAAAGAAACCCCTTCCACTTCCTTTGCCGCTTTTTCAATGCGGTCTTTACACATTTCACAGCTGCCTTTTACATTCAACATGGCATGTTCTTCATGCGCTTCGCCCGATGTCATGTAATCCGTTTCATTATGTGGCGTCTCTGTTTCCATGTGCTCCCTTTCATTGTTTGGTGCCGGATTATTCTTGTCGGATAATCCTGATATACAGGCAATTAACAAAATTATACTAAGCTCGAATTTTGCTAAAATTGATGTTTTAATCTTTGTTACCTATTAAAATTTGAATAAATTGATTATTTATCTCTGTATTTGCAGCAGGCGGGCAAGGCATCGTAGTGGACTTGCAAACTTAATTGAGATAAAAAGTTAAGCGACATTTTTAATTGATTCTTTTTTAAGATTATACTGATTCCAAAATTCATCAATGGTTAAGTTACCCAATGCTGAGAATCTCCTTTTATGATTATACCAGGATTCAATATATTCAAATACATACAAGTGCATTTGCTCTCTTGTTTTGAGTTTGGTCCCATAGACCAATTCAGATTTGAAAGTTTTGAAAAAACTTTCAGCCACAGCATTATCCCAACAATTTCCCTTTCCACTCATACTTTGTTCCAGCTTCAAGGATTTCAAAAGGTTGACAGTCTGTTTGCAGGCATACTGGATACCCCGGTCAGAATGGAATATCATTCCTTCTGCAAAAGGTCTGTTCCTATTGGCCATCCTTATGGCCGGGACTACGGTATGGGATGCATTCATATGATCGCTTATGGACCCTCCGATCAGTTTGCGGTCAAAAAGATCCAGCACACAGGTCAGATAAAGAAACCCATCCTTACACGGAATATAGGTCAGGTCAGAGACACATGCTTTCACAGGCTCATTCTGATTAAACCTGCGATTCAGCAGATTTGGTGCAACCTTATAGTTGTGAGAGGCATCCGTCGTCACTTTGAATCGTCTCGAGAGTTTGCTGCGCAAGCCCATTTCCCTCATATGGCATGCTACGGTGGTTCTCGAGACGGGAGTTCCGGATACCTGCAAATCCTTCGCCAGCCGGGGGCTTCCATTGCGTCCCTTGGCAGCAAAATAGGCATCCCTGATCTTTTCGTCCAGCTCCATATACTTACGCTTACGCGCGCCCTCCGGATCTTTAAGCCAGCGGTAATAACTGCTCCTGGGCACTTTCAGTACTTTACACATCACCTCGATCGTCCATTGTTTCGAGTTGTATTCCTTTATAAAGAGATAGATCAACGATCTCTCTTGGAGATGATGCTCAAAGCTTT
>JBDKRY010000262.1:0-3991 GCA_039683155.1 Proteiniphilum sp. | reverse complement strand
AAGAAGAGCACTTGAAGAAGCCAAAGGAGATAAAGCTTTTTGACCGGTGCGTGACAGAAAAATATCCAAAGCATTGAAGATCTATTCGCACTTTGTGAGCTCGGCAGACAAGGGAGCGGTGAGAATAATATGACGCTTTTGTCGAGCTGAATGTGCAGAAGACAAGCTTACCCGGGCCGGGCGGGAACAAGAAATTGTATAAAAATTCAAACAGTCTAACTTTAGTGAACATTGATTATGCATAGTATGAACAAAGATAATCAGACTTCAGCAACCACTTCCTCACCCGATAACAGGGAGCAGGAAGCCGGGATCATTTCAGGCAGTGAAATACTGATCAGATCGTTGATCGCAGAAGGTGTGGACACCATGTTTGGCTATCCGGGCGGTGCCATCATGCCTGTATTCGACGCCCTGTATGATCACAAGCACGAGATCAGACATATTCTGGTACGCCACGAACAGGGCGCTGTCCATGCGGCCCAGGGTTATGCACGCGTGTCGGAGAAAGTGGGCGTGGCGCTCGTCACCTCGGGACCCGGGGCTACCAATACCATTACCGGCATCACCGATGCGATGATGGACAGTACGCCGCTGGTGGTCATCTCGGGTCAGGTGATTTCCAGCCTGCTGGGTTCTGATGCTTTTCAGGAGGCCGATGTGATTGGGGTGACGCAGCCCATCACCAAATGGGCTTATCAGATAAGGCGGGCGGAAGATATTTCCTGGGCTGTATCACGTGCTTTTTATATTGCCGCAAGTGGTCGTCCCGGCCCTGTGGTACTCGATTTCGCCAAGGATGCTCAGGTAAACAAGTGTGCGTACAACTACCGGAAGACTACATTTCTGAGGAGCTACCAGCCCGTGCCCGAGGTGGAGGAGGATGCCATCAGAAAAGCCGCCGACTTGATTAACAATGCAAAAAAACCGCTGGCACTGGTGGGACAGGGGGTGATCCTCGGAAAAGCCGAAAAGGAGCTGCGTGCTTTTCTGGAGAAAGCGGATATTCCTTTTGGCTCTACCATCCTGGGACTGTCGGCCATGCCTTCCGATCACCGGCTGAACTTCGGGATGCTGGGTATGCACGGGAATGTGGCTCCCAACATGAAGACCAATGAATGCGACGTGCTGATTGCCATCGGCATGCGTTTCGACGACCGGGTGACCGGCGACCTGAATACCTATGCCAAACAGGCAAATGTGATCCATTTCGATATTGATCCGGCGGAGATGGACAAGAATGTGAAGACTACCGTGAAGGTGCCGGGCGATGTCAGGCAGACGCTGCCGATGGTTACCGCCCTGCTTAGGGAACAATCGCACACGGCGTGGCTGTCGGAATTCAAGCCCTATGTTCAGAAAGAATATGATTGCATCATCAAAAATGAGCTTTTTCCGGAGAATGGCGGAGATATAAAGATGGGAGAGGTGGTGCACAAAGTGACGGAGGCCACGCACAACAACGCAATTTGCGTGACCGATGTGGGGCAGCATCAGATGATGGGTACCCGTTACTTCATGTTCACGCAGTCGCGTAGCATGGTTACCTCCGGCGGACTGGGGACGATGGGCTTTGGCCTGCCTGCCGGTATCGGCGCCAAGTATGGTGCGCCCGACAGGACGGTCTGCATTTTCGTCGGCGACGGCGGTCTGCAGATGACCCTGCAGGAGTTTGGTACCATCATGGAATATGATATCGACGTGAAGATCATTTTGCTCAACAACAACTATCTGGGTATGGTGCGTCAGTGGCAGGAGCTCTTTTTCGACGAGCGATATTCGGAGACACACCTGAAAAATCCGGACTTTATAAAGATTGCGGATGCTTACCATATCAAGGCGCGGAAAGTGACACAGCGCGCGGAACTGGATGATGCCATCGGTGAGATGCTGGCACACAAAGGTGCCTATCTGCTGGAAGTGGTAGTGGAGACCAAAGGGATGGTATATCCCATGGTTCCGGCGGGAGGCACTGTCACCAATATCATGCTTGGAAACGGGAATAAACTGTAAAGTGCAACACATCAAATCAACAAAAATGGAGGAGAATAAAACATTATACACCATCACCATATTCTCGGAGAATACGGTGGGTGTGCTCAATCAGATCACGACCATCTTCACACGGCGCCAGTTAAATATTGAGACGCTGTCGGTATCGCCCTCAGCAATCAGGGGCATTCATAAGTTTACCATCACCACATTTTCGGACGATGAGGAGGTGATGAAAAAACTGGTGCGTCTCATCGACAAACGGGTGGATATTCTGAAGGCGTACTACAATACCAACGAAGATCTGGTGCATCAGGAGCTGGCGTTGTATAAGCTCTCCACGGAGAAGGTGCTGGCACACGGTTCCATTGAGTATCTGGTAAGGAAGTACAATGTACGTATCCTGGAGGTCTCCACAGACTGTGTGGTGTTTCTGAAGGCGGGACATTACGAGGAGACACAGGGTCTCTTCGACGAGCTGGCTGAGAGCATCGGTGTGCTGCAGTTTGTCCGGTCTGGCAGGATCGCCATCACCAAATCGAAGGTGGAGCGGCTGAGCGATATGCTGGCCAAACGCGAGCAGGAACGCAAAAGATGGGGTGAGACCGACGAATAAGATCCAGATAAAATAGTAATCATACCGGATCCTGCCACCATCGATGGTGCGCAGGAGAGGCTAAAAGTTGAATAAAATGGCAAAAATGAATTTTGGCGGGGTAGCAGAAAATGTAGTAACCCGCGACGAGTTTCCGTTGAGCAAGGCTCAGAAGGTGTTGAAGAACGAAACAACAGCCGTGATCGGCTACGGGGTACAGGGACCGGGTCAGTCGCTCAACCTGCGCGACAATGGCTTCAACGTGATTGTGGGACAACGTAAAGGTGGTAAGACCTGGGATAAGGCTGTCGCCGACGGCTGGGTGCCTGGTGAAACACTGTTTGAGATAGAGGAAGCCTGTGACCGGGGAACCATCATCCAGTACCTGCTCTCCGATGCGGCCCAGATTGAAGTGTGGCCCCGCATCAAACCTTACCTGACAGCAGGTAAGGCGCTTTACTTCTCGCACGGCTTTGGGATCACCTACAAAGAACGTACGGGCATCATCCCGCCTGCCGATGTGGATGTAATCCTGGTGGCTCCGAAAGGTTCGGGCACCTCCTTGCGGAAGATGTTCCTCGAAGGACGGGGTCTCAACTCTTCATACGCCATCTTCCAGGATGCTACCGGAAGAGCGTTTGAACGGGTGGTGGCGCTGGGTATCGGCGTAGGATCAGGTTATCTGTTCGAAACCGATTTCAGGCGGGAAGTATTTTCCGATCTCACCGGTGAACGCGGCACGCTTATGGGAGCTATTCAGGGACTCTTGCTGGCACAGTACGAAGTGTTGCGCGAGAACGGACATACCCCCTCTGAGGCGTTCAACGAAACCGTGGAAGAACTTACCCAGTCGCTGATGCCGCTCTTTGCAGAGAAGGGGATGGACTGGATGTATGCCAACTGTTCCACTACCGCACAGCGTGGTGCTCTGGACTGGATGGGGCCGTTTCATGATGCCACCAAGCCGGTGTTCGAGAAACTCTACAGGGAGGTAGCCAGCGGCAACGAGGCGCAGCGCTCCATCGACAGCAACTCACAACCCGACTACCGCGAGAAGCTGGAGGAAGAACTGAAAGCTCTTCGTGAGAGCGAGATGTGGCAAACCGGCGCCGTGGTGAGAAAGCTGCGCCCGGAGAATAACTGATATTCAATCCGGCGTGATGTAAAAAGACAGGGTTCATCCTGTATCTTTGGTTAAATATGAAGGAGACAATGGTTTAAAATCCTGCGTCTCTTTTTTTTTCTGGAATTGTTTTCTATCTTTGAAAGAAATTGTTTTAAAGATTGAAAACCCGATACAAGGATGAACCTGCTCGAACAACTGAAAACATTCACCAAAGTGGTCGCCGATACGGGAGATTTTGCTTCTATTGAAGTCTACAAACCGATAGATGCGACCACCAA
>JBDKRY010000261.1:0-3919 GCA_039683155.1 Proteiniphilum sp. | reverse complement strand
ACAGGAGTCCGCACTTACAGGTGAGTCGGTGCCGGTGGAGAAGCGTGAAGCATTGCTGGAAGGCATAGATATTTCGTTGGGAGACCGGTACAACATGGCTTATTCAACCAGTACGGTTACCTACGGTCGTGGCAAGGGCGTGGTGGTTGCCACCGGAATGCATACCGAAGTGGGCAAGATCGCCCACATGCTGCAAAACACGCAGGAAACAGAAACACCCATGAGTAAACGACTTGAGCAGTTGGGCAAGGTATTGGGATACGTGGCATTGAGTATCTGTGCTCTTATTTTTCTTGTGGGAGTATTATATGGGAATAACTGGCTTGAGGTGCTGATGATGGCTGTGAGTCTTGCCGTGGCTGCCATTCCCGAAGGACTGCAGATTGTGTCGACGATCGTACTGGCCATTGGGGTGCAGCGCATGGTGAAACTGAATGCGATCGTGCGCACGCTGCCGTCGGTAGAAACGCTGGGAAGCACCACGGTAATCTGTTCCGATAAAACCGGCACGCTTACGCAAAACAGGATGACCGTGACAGAGGGATGGAGCGGTGGTAACCGGATTGACTTTCGCAATGCTCCTCCTGCCGATGAGCTCGACAGCGACGAGAATTTGTTGCTGCAGACCGCTCTTCTGTGTACCGATGCTCATCTGAAGATGCTGGCGGACGGAAAACATGAAACGGCCGGTGATCCAACCGAGACCGCCATTGTAGACGTGGCCCTCGGGCTGAAGATGAACAAGCTCGCGCTGGAGGAGCAGTTTCCACGTGTGAGGGAGGTCCCCTTCGATTCCGAAAGAAAACGGATGACCACCGTCAATCAGATGAAGGAAGGCAGGTTTCGTGTGAATGTGAAAGGCGGTCTGGATGAAGTGTTGGCTGTTTCCGCACAGATCGTTATCCACGGAAAAATACGTCCTCTCACCAGTGAAGACAGGGAAACTATTAAAGAAGAAAATTACCGTATGGCACAATCGGCCCTGCGGGTACTGGCGGTAGCGTATAAAGATATCGATGTAATTCCCTCAGAAATGACTCCCGAAACGGTGGAGACAGGGCTTATCTTTGTGGGATTACTGGGCATGATCGACCCGGCACGCCCCGAAGTGGTGGAGGCGGTGAAGAAATGCCGTACGGCAGGCATCCGCCCGGTGATGATTACGGGTGACCATAAGGTAACGGCTGTGGCTATAGCCGCAGAGATAGGAATATATCGGGAGGGTGACAAAGCCATCACCGGAACCGATCTGGAGGAGATACCGCAGGATATGCTTGACCGCAATGTACAGAATTATTCGGTCTATGCAAGGGTGGACCCCAAACACAAGGTACGCATCGTTCAGGCATGGCAGTCGCTGGGCGATATTGTGGCAATGACCGGTGACGGTGTCAACGATGCTCCGGCGCTCAAGCAGGCCGATATCGGTGTGTCTATGGGCATTGTGGGGACGGAGGTGGCCAAGGATGCCTCCGATGTGATCCTGACCGACGATAACTTCGCAACCATTGTGGGGGCTGTGGAGGAGGGGCGCCGAATTTACGACAATATACTGAAGGCCATTCAGTTCCTGCTCTCGGCCAATGTGGGGGAGGTGCTCCTGATTTTTATCGCATCCATCTTCAACATCGGCAACCCGCTGTCACCCCTTCTTATTTTGTGGATCAACCTGGTGACAGACAGCCTGCCTGCACTGGCGTTGAGCATGGATCCGGCAGAAAAAGATATCATGACCCGTCAGCCGAGAAATCCCCGGAAAGGGTTCTTTTCAAAGGGAATGATCTGGCGGATCATCTATCAGGGGGCAACCATCGGACTCATATCGCTGGCGGCCTATATGATTGGACGCAACGACGGCATTCGGGCGGGACTTGAAAATCCGGTGGCACTGGGGCAGACCATGGCATTTGCCGTACTGGGATTCTCCCAGCTGCTCCACGTGCGCAATCTGCACTCCAACAAACGTTCTTCTTTCCGTACCAGTCTGTGGAGCAACAAATCACTTTTGGGAGCCATCTCCTTGTCCGCACTGCTGCTGCTTGCCGTACTGCTGATTCCCGGTATGATGAACCTCTTCGGAGTGGTGGCGATGGATAGCACCCATTGGCTCTATGTGGGCGGATTGTCGCTGGTTCCCATCGTGGTGGTGGAACTGGTGAAGCTGTTGAAAATAAATCACACCAGGGACGAGTATTGAGATGTTGAGCGCAGAATGCGGGAAAAGAGTTGATAGGTTGGTGGGAAAAATGATCCATCTAATTTAAAATCAATTTAAAGAACCTTAATTTGCTCAATTTCGTTTTTTTCGTGCATAAAATAGAAAATTTTCTGTATTTTTGATTCCCGAAAGTTACATTCTTGTGTTAATTCCGTGCTATTGTGTTTCATCAGGGTATCGGGTTATCATTGTTTGAGTTTCAAAAACAGGTATATATGGAAAATATAAATGAGGCTTTGGGCCTTTTAATTGTGGGAATGGTTACAGTGATTATCATTCTTTGCCTTGTGATTGTCATTGGTAACCTGGTGATAGACCTTACCAACCGGTTTATGCCGGAAAATAAAAAGCCGGAGGAAGAAGGGATGACCGGCAAGCGGGCTCATCCCAAAAAGCTGGCCGCCATTGTGGCCGCTGTGGATGTAATTACCCACGGGAGAGGCAAGATCGATTCTATTCAGAAAAAATAATCAAAAAATAACGTATATGGCAAAAGAGATAAAATTCAGTCTGTTATACAGAGACATGTGGCAGTCGTCGGGGAAATATGTACCCACGGTGGAGCAGCTCACCGAAGTAGCACCTGCAATCATTGAAATGGGATGTTTTGCGCGCGTGGAGACCAATGGTGGCGGGTTCGAACAAATTAACCTGTTGTTCGGCGAAAACCCCAACAAGGCTGTCCGCGAATGGACAAAACCCTTCAACGAGGCAGGCATTCAGACGCACATGCTGGAACGCGGACTGAACGGCATCCGGATGACCCCGGTACCAGCGGATGTACGCAGGCTGATGTTCCAGGTGAAAAAGAAGCAGGGTACCGATATTGCCCGTTCATTTGACGGTTTGAATGATCCCCGCAACCTGGAGAACTCCATTCGTTTTGCCAAAGAGGCGGGTATGATCTCGCAGGCTGCGCTCAGCCTCACCGTATCACCCGTTCATACGGTGGAGTATTACACCGCGCTGGCCGATACACTGATCGGGATGGGAGCCGACGAGATCTGCGTGAAGGATATGGCGGGCGTAGGTCGCCCGGCCAGCATCGGCAAGATCATCAGGAATATCAAAACACGTCATCCGCAGATTCCGGTGCAGTATCACGGTCATGCCGGCCCCGGGTTTCAGATGGCTTCTATCCTGGAAGCGGCCTATGCCGGAGCGGAATACATTGATGTGGGCATGGAGCCTCTCTCCTGGGGTACAGGGCATGCTGACCTGCTGGCGGTGCAGGCGATGCTGAAGGATGCCGGTTTCAACGTGCCGGATATCAATATGAAAGCCTATATGAAAGTGCGTTCACTGACACAGAAATATATCGATGACTTCCTGGGTTATTACATCGACCCCAAAAACAGGATGATGAACTCGCTGCTGATTGGACCCGGACTGCCGGGCGGCATGATGGGAAGCCTGATGGCCGACCTTGAAAATAATCTTTCGTCGCTCAACAAGTGGAAACTGAAAAACGGACAGCCTGAACTCACGCAGGATGATCTGCTGATAAAGCTCTTCGAAGAAGTAACCTATGTATGGCCCAAGGTGGGGTATCCACCACTGGTGACGCCTTACAGCCAGTACGTGAAGAACCTGGCATTGATGAACATAGTACAACTCGAGAAAGGAAAAGAGCGCTGGACGATGATTGCCGACAATATATGGGATATGATCCTCGGCAATGCGGGTAAGCTCCCCGGGTCG
>JBDKRY010000260.1:0-11572 GCA_039683155.1 Proteiniphilum sp. | reverse complement strand
AAAGCGTGCCGAAAGGGAAGATGAGGAACAGGCTCACAGCGATTTTGACCGAAAGAGCGGGGAAGAGAGGCCGGAAAGAAAAGGGGAAAAGCCTTTCAGGCCGGGCAGACGTCCGGTTGACAAAGGGCGCGAACCGGGAAAACGGTACGATGACGTAAATCGTAAAACAGACGGAAGCACTTTCAATAAAGCACGATATCCGCATAAGCGCGACACCGAAAGAGGCAGCGGAACGGACGAATCGCGGGCCGGCGAAGAGCGCAAGCCTGGTGGGCGTTCGTTTGATGCCCGAAACAAGGATCGCAATCGTTCCTATCGGGAGGATCATAAACCGCATGAACGCTCGTTTGATTCTGAGAATAAGGATCGTAGCCGTTCTTTTGAGAAAGATCACAAACCTCACAACTTCAATAAAAGGGCGACCGGCAAGATGGGTGATGCTATGTCAGGAGACCGAAATAACAGACCGGGTGACCAGGAGAGGAAAGAGCCCCGGTTACGTCGGCCCCGAAAGGGGGAATGAGTGATCATCACTTCATTTGTTGAGGTAATCATCAAACCGAATCTGGCAATGAAACTGTTTTCATTGCCAGATTTTTTGTGGCTGTACGGTCGGTCTTGCCGCTTCCGGTGAGGGGAATGGCATCTACGGTCAGGATATGCAGCGGTTGCTGATAACGGGGGAGAAGCTTTTTTACCGCCTCCCTAACGGCATCAGGATCAGCCGCCGGTTCTATCAGCAGTATAATTGCCTCCCCCAGCTTAGCATGGGGCAGGGAAGTGATCGCGAAGTTACCCGTCATATGCGGACGTAAAATCCGTTCCACCTCTTCTGTCTGTACCTTGATGCCTCCCGTATTGATTACATTGTCTTTTCTCCCGATAATACGAAATGTGCCATCTTCCCTGACTTCGGCAATATCGTTGGTGACTACCGGCGCATCGGCCACCCGTGGCGCATCGATGATCAGTGTCTGTTCGTCCGACAGGCTGAGCGTCACCCCCGGCAGAGGGGTATAAAAACGGTCTGCCCCGGTGCCGCTGATGCTGCGCAATGCAATATGCGACACCGTCTCGGTCATCCCGTAGGTGGCGTAAATCGCGTTGGGGAAATCTTTCAGCGTCTCTGCCAGCTGTTCGTCTATTGCTCCGCCTCCAATGATGAGCTTTCTGATTTGCGATAGCCGTCGCCTTTCTTCCGCAGTTTGCAGCGCGTTGTATACCTGCAGCGGTACCATCGCCGCAAAATCATACAGCTCAGCCCCCCCGGCGAGCGGATGGCCCGAAGGTTCTACGGGGTAGAGATCCAGCCCGGCACAGATGGCACGTACCACCATCATCGTCCCCGCAATATAATCGAGCGGCAGGCAGAGCAACGCCTTATCGCCTTTTTTCAGCTGAAAGAAATCGCAGGTCATCCGTGCACTTTGCAGCATCTGTTCTTTCCGTACGGTGATCTCTTTCGGCACACCGGTCGATCCCGATGTACGCAGGCGCATTGTGCGGGACGGGGAGAACCAATCCTTCAGAAAAAGACAGAGCTGATGATGAAAAGGAGATTGACCGGTGAAATGGATAGTTCGGTCTGCTCTGATCTCATCACCGCTGTAGGTGATTCCTGAAATGCGTATTTCATTCATATCGGTCATTTTTTATCTTCGGAAAGGTGCCCTTTGGTCATGTCAGGGAAAGCACCCACCTGTCATGTCAGGGAAGACACCCTCGGGATGGAACCACAACCGTTCTCCCTTGATCTCCAGCGGGAGGGGGATATTGTTGGTGTAGAGGGTGCCGGTTCCCAGTCCCTGCGGTAACGGGTTGCCGAGGGTAGCGCACCACTGGGCGATGCTGTTCAGCCCGATGTTCGATTCAAGGGCGGAGGTGATCCACCAGCCGATATCCATCTCACCGGCCAGTGTGATCCATTCGCTGCAGCCGCTGATGCCGCCGTGCAGGGAAGGTTTCAGGATGAGATAGTGTGGCCGGATAATCTCCAGCAGTCTTCGCTTTTCGGCAGGATCGCCAATCCCGATCAACTCCTCATCCAGCGCCACGGGCAGGGGAGATGAGGCACACAGCCGCGCCATCTCCTGCCATTGTCCTGCCCGGATGGGTTGTTCGATGGAGTGAAGATCGAGTGTGGCCAGCCTGTGCAGCTTCTCTCCCGCTTCCCCGGGTGTGAATGCGCCGTTGGCATCCACACGCAGCTCCACCTCCTCTGCGGAGTAGTGGCTGCGGATAAAGCGTAACAGTGCCAGTTCCTTTTCAAAATCAATCGCTCCGATCTTCAGCTTGACACAATGAAACCCCCTTGCCAGAGCCGACTCAATTTGATGCAGCATAAAAGGATAATCACCCATCCAGATCAGCCCGTTGATGGTGATCCCCTCCTCGCCGCGACTGAAGGGGCTCTTCCAGAGCTGCCAGGAGCGTTGCCGGTAGTGTTGCAGGGCGCTCTCCAGACCACAGAGGATGGAGGGGTGGCGGCGCAGGGGCTCACTATCCAGCTGCTGCCGCTCCTCCATGATCCGGCAGAAGCTGTTGAGCGTCTCTGCATAGTGGGCGTCGTAGTCGCAGCTCAGGTCGGGCAGCGGGGCACACTCGCCGATGCCGGTGTGCATGGGATCCTCACTGTCGCGGAGCACAACATACCCGACATTGTGCACATGGTAGACACCTCTCGAGGTGCCTGCAGGTTTTTTGAACCGGAGCTTGTAGGGTATGATCTCAGTTCTGAACATGTGTCTTTATGCAGGTTTCTTTGGGGGTATATGACCGGAGAAACAGTCCCGGATATTCAATGTATTGTTTTAGGGCAGTTTGGGGAATTGCCTGAAGTTCGGTTTGCGTTTCTCCAGGAAAGCCTGCTTGCCCTCCTGCGCCTCGTCGGTCAGGTAGTAGAGCATGGTGGCGTCACCCGCCAGCTCCTGGATGCCTGCCTGTCCGTCCAGCTCGGCATTGAGCCCCGCCTTGATCATGCGCAGCGCCAGGGGACTGTGCTGCATCATCGTCTCTGCCCATTCCACCACCTCATCCTCAAGGCGGTCGAAGGGCACCACCCGGTTCACCAACCCCATCTCGAGCGCCTCCTGTGCGTTGTACTGGCGGCAGAGGAACCAGATCTCGCGCGCTTTCTTCTGTCCCACGATGCGGGCCAGGTAGGAGGAGCCGAAGCCGGCGTCGAAGCTGCCCACGCGGGGTCCTGTCTGTCCGAAGATGGCGTTCTCGGAAGCGATGGTCAGGTCGCACACCACGTGCAGCACATGGCCCCCGCCGATGGCGTAGCCGTTCACCATGGCGATCACCGGCTTGGGGATGGAACGGATCTGCTTCTGGACATCCAGCACGTTGAGGCGGGGTACGCCGTCCTTGCCGATATAGCCGCCCTTGCCCTTGACATTCTGATCGCCACCCGAGCAGAACGCCTTGTCGCCTGCGCCGGTGAGCACCACCACGCTCACCTCCTCCATCTCGCGGCAGAGGCGCAGTGCATCGCTCATCTCACCCGTGGTGGTGGGGGTAAAGGCGTTGCGGTAACGGGGACGGTTGATGGTGATGCGGGCGATGCCGTTGTAAAAATCAAACAGGATATCTTCATATTCCTTGATGGGGGTCCATTCTCTCTGTATCATTGTTTTTTTGTTTTTTGCTGTTGATAATAGGATGCTATCTGTTCCCTGTTCTCCTCCATGGAGGTGAACACCTCCAGTAAAACAGGCTGATCGCTCTCATGGTTCATGAAAAGAGGCAATTGTTGCTGCAGTTCTGCTGCATTCCGGGCGGCAAGATAACGCAGGCCCTGTTGCTCAGCCCAAGCCTTTGCCCCGGTGGTATGTGCCGCCGCAATGTAGTCGTTCAGCACCTCCGAACTGTTCAACCCGGGCAGCGTGTGGAAGATCTCTCCGCCGCCGTTGTTGTTCAGCAGGATACGAAGGTTGGAAGTAAGGTGTCTGTTCCACAGCCCGTTCATGTCGTAGAAGAAGCTCAGGTCGCCGGTCAGCAGGACGGTCAGCCGCTGCGTTGCTGCCGCATATCCCACGGCTGTGGAGAGCGATCCCTCGATGCCGTTGGTGCCCCGGTTGCAGAAACGGTGTACCGATGAAGGCAAGTCGAACAGTTGTGCCAGGTAGACACTGTGGCTGTTGGCCAGCTGCAGCGTGGCATTGGCCGGTATGCTGCGCATCAGTGCCCCGACGGCATAGAGGTCGGAGAATGCTGCATCCGGTACAGTGACCGCAGCACAGGCTCTGTTCCAGGCAGCAGCAAACGCTGTGGACGGCTTATTGGATGCCGTTGTTGTGCTATAGAACGTAGTAGTTGTGTCCTCGGACAGCACGATCTTCGTGTCGTACGGTATCTCCGCGAGATAGCGAAGGAATGTTTCATTGTCGCTTCTCACGATGTCGGTCACCTGTTGAAAGGTGTCAGTGACCACTCCCGAGGGAGAGACATGCCATTGTTCACGGACCGCAGCTGAGCGGATAAACTGCTTCAATCGTTTGGAGACGACATGTCCGCCCAGGGTGATCACCAGGTCGGGTGTCAGCTCCTGCAACTCCTCCGCTGTCGCCGAGCGCAGCAGCACATCAAAACGGGAGGTCTCCCCCGGCGGAATATTGGAGAGATGATCTGCCAGCACCACCACTCCCTGTTCCTTGCGGAGCCTCTCCAGCAGGGCTGACAGCCCGTTCTCCGGCGGCAGTTGACCGACGATGATCATCCTTTTCGTAAAACGTTCGAAACGTGTATGATACTGTCCTTCCTCACTGATCCGGTAGTCCTGTTTCGGTCGGCGGATGACCCGCACAGGTGGTAGTGTGGGGGTGGTGAAACCAAAGAGCGGCTCGGAAAGGGGGATATTGATGTGCGCCGGGCCGAAGATGCCATCGTTGTCCAGGCTCAGAATGGCCTCGTTGATCAGCCGGTTGCAGTGCCATTCCTCCTCCGCATCCTTCACCTCGGGGAGTTGCACCGACCGGCGTACCAGTGGGCCGAACATCTTCTCCTGGGGGATGGTCTGTCCGTCCATCTGTCCTATCCAGGCGAGGGGACGGTCGGCGGTGATCACCAGCAGCGGCAGTTGCTGATAAAAGGCCTCCGCCACGGCCGGAGCCAGGTTCAGTGCTGCTGTGCCCGAGGTGCAGCATACAGCCACCGGCCTCCGGAGAGCCTCTGACACCCCTAAGGCGAAAAAGCCCGCACTCCGTTCATCCACAATGCTGTAGCAGGTGAAGTGGCTGTCTGTCACCAGGGAGTGGATCAGCGGTGCGTTCCGTGATCCGGGAGACAGGACGACATGTGTGATGTCATGTGCCTTCAGCAATGCCACCAATTGTAAAACACTCTTTTTATCTGAATACATTGATCCCTCTTATTTGATGATACTTGCCATGGTCCTGAGCTTCTGCTCCGTCTCCTTCCACTCATCCCTGCAGGAGGAAGACGCCAGTAAGCCGCTGCCGGCAAACAATGTAAGCGAATTTTTTCCAATATACATACACCGGAGGTTGACATACAGGTTTGTTTCTGCCAATGGATCCAGCATACCCAGGAATCCGGTATAATAACGCCGGTCGTACCCTTCCTGTTCAGCGATAAACTGAAAGGCCTCCTCCTTTGGAAGTCCCGATACTGCCGGAGTAGGATGAAGCGCCTTTAGCAGTGAGCCAATTTTCGATCTGTCGGGCAGGGAAAAGCTGAAATCGGTCCGCAGATGGGCCAGGTTGCCTGCTTTGATGGTATAGGGGCCGTTTATTTCCGGTGCGATGTGAAAGGAAGTCAGTTGTTTCAGGATGTAAGAGGTTACCAGATGCTGCTCGCACAGGTTTTTATCGTCCCACGAGACATTTCCCGAATTGGGATACTTTGTTCCTGCCAGGGCCACTGTTTGCCATCCGCTCCTGGAACCTGCCAGGAGTATCTCCGGCGTGCTGCCCAGCCAGGTGCCGCTTTGAGGGGTATGGAACAGGTATACGAACGAGCGGGTATACTTCTCTGCCGCCCTGAAAAAGGAGCGTCCCGGAGAAAAGGCTTCTTCCCGCTCCATCATCTTCCTTCTTGAGAGAACCAGTTTCTTGATCTCTCCGTTCAGAAGCGGTGTGTGAAACCGCTGAAAAAGAAGGTTGTATTCGGCTTTATCGTCCTTTTGAAGCTTTTCCGCGGCAACTTTCCCCTGTGGCTTTTTCCCGGGAGTGATTTCCACCCCCGATAGATCAGTACAGTCGGGTCGGATCACGATGAGCGGCGACCCGTTGGTGATCCGGAAAGGAGCGAACACAAATCCGCTCAGCCCGTTTAATGCGTCGATGTCGCTGAAAAGAGAAGCTGTTCCGGATGTTTGCATCACAAACCGGGGAGCAGTCTCTTCCGGCAGCCTGAAGATGGCAAAGCATGCATCCTGTTCAATCAATGCATCCAGTATCTGATATCTGTCACCGTAGGTCATTGCTTCTTCCGTATGCTGTTAACTACGCGCACCGAGGAAACCAGTTTGCCGGCCGGGGAGAAGATGTCCACATTCCATACATGGGAAGTGCGCCCCTGGTGAATGATGGTTCCCACAGCACGGACAGTGTCCCCCTCTTTGGCGGAAGAGATATGGTTGCCGCTGACCTGGATGCCTGCTGCCACCTCATCCTCCCCGCAAAGAATCATGGATCCCTGTCCCGCCACCGATTCTGCCAGGGCCAGGCTGGCACCGCCGTGGAGGATGCCAAAGGGCTGACAAGTACGCTTCTCTACCGGCATTACGGCTTCAATCCGGCCCGGTGAGAGATGGGTAAAGTTGATCCCCAGCGATTCCATCAGGGTACCCCGGTTGCCGGCGTTGACCCGCTCCGGGGTGATCTCTTCCGGAGAGGTATTTTGCATCATTTCGTTCATACTTCTGTTGTTTATTCCTACAAAAATAGTCAATCCATCCGCATGAACCTCATAAGATTCTTTAAAAAAGAGGAACGTCGTTACCCGTCGGTATCAGTTTCCAGGTATCGTCTGTGGTGAAATGCCATTCTCGTTGAATGCTTCGATGGCGAAATGGTACGCCACTCCTTTGTTGAGCGCCCGTAGCTCATAGGCCGTTTGGTCGTAGATCATCACCGAGTTGTTCAGCTTGTCGGGCTCGATGCCCCAGTAGAGCACGTACCCCATCGCATCCGCCACCGGCTCCCAGCTGATATCGGCATTGCGTGTATCGGTCTGCCGTTCAACCCTCAACGAAGCGGGTGCAGCCAGCTTCTCCCCGTTGCCGTTGCCGAAGACGCGGAACTCGCCGATGGCCAGGTAGCGGTTGGGGAAGTACTTGTTGGTGAAGCGGATGTAACGCCCCTCCACCGGCTCTTCCAGCTCAATATAGGCGTGGGGACGGTCCTTGTTGTTCTCTGAAAAGTCGATGGTGGTCTGCCAAGTGGAGCCATCGACCGAGGTTTCGATCACAAACTGCTGCCGCAGGGTGTCGGGCTTACCAAAGATGTTGGCGTTGAAGTCCTGGTAGTTCAGTTGAAAGGCGCGGAGGGTCATGCTGCGCCCCAGATCCATCTCGAACCAGAGGGTGTCGCTGTTGCTTTCGGCCACCCAGAGGGTGCGGATGTTCTCATCGTTGATCTTTTCGATGCCATAGTCGGCAGCCTCCTGCTCCGGCATATATCCCTTTTCATGCTCGTCCGCCACGTTGCGCTTCACACCGGTCAGCACCGAGTTGCTCTTCACCGGCTTGTTTTTCGACAGCAACATCCATCCGGTGAAGCGATGCTTGTGATCCTCCACCTCCACATCGGGGAGGTAATGGGGATAGTCTCCATAGGCGGTGTTGACATACATCTGTCCGTTCTCCTCAAAACCTGCCGGATACATGCCGATCCGGCGCTCAAACTTGTAGTTGACCGAGATGGCCATGGTGGAGAAGTGCCAGTGGTTGCCGTGGTTGTCCATCACCGCGCTGCCGTGTCCCGAGCCGTTGAGGAAGCCGCCCGGTTTGTAGGCCACCGGGTTATAGGGTGCATAGGTGAAAGGGCCCAGGGGGTTGTCGGAAGTGTAGACGCCGTCGGCATAGACGTTCCATTGCGTGCCGGGTGCCCCGTACATCAGGTAGTAGGTGTCGTTGTGCTTCACCATCCAGGGTCCTTCAATGAAGGGAGCCACGTCGGAGCGGTGATCCTGCCCGAAGCGCTCCCATCCGTGGTTGTCGGGGTCGAGACGGAAGAGGTCGACCTGCTCCCCCATGGGGATGTAGTAGTTCTCCGGGTCGAGCTCGACCCCCCTGATGGGCCAGCGGTTGGAGGACTCCTCGTAGAGGTAGACCCGTCCGTCGGTGTCGACAAAGATATTGGGGTCCTGTATCCCGCCGGGAGGGTTCAGTACGGCATAGTTGGTCTTCCAGTCACCCAGCTCGGGGTTGTCTGTCTCGATGATGGGCCCTCTGCCCGACGGATCGCCGTAAGCCAGGATCCTGTCACCCCGTACCGCGGCGGCGGGGGCGTTAGATCCGCTGAAGTACCAGCTTTGGGGGCGGATAAATTTCCAGTTGCCCATATCCTCCGATACCCAGTAACCATGGGAGCGGGTGACGAACATGTAATATTTTCCCCTGAAGTTGACCACCGCCGGGTCGGCCCCGGAGCGGTAGGAGACATCTCTCTCCGCGCGGTAGTGCGACATATAGGTATAGTCGATGTCGATCGGGTTGCAGTAGGTGGTCTGGCTTCTGCCGGCCGCTGCCGTGGAGTCGCTCTTCTGCCGGTTGGGGGTGCAGGAGAGATGCAGGAGCGCTGACAGCAGGATCAGCGGGGGAAGGATTTGTTTCATCATTGCACTTATTTTTTTCCGGGTTGTAGATGATCTTCGGGCAGCTCATACTGTGCCTGCAGTCTTTTCAGCTCTTGCTTCAGCTGGCGGGTGATCTGCTCAGTTCCCCTCTTGCCGTAGAGGTTGTGGATCTCATGGGGGTCGTTCTGCAGGTCGTAGAGCTCCCAAATCTGTTCCCCGTAGAAGTGTATCAGCTTGTAGCGTTCCGTCTTCACGCCGTAGTGGGCCCGCACGCTGTGGAAGCCGGGGTACTCATAGTAATGGTAGTAGAGCGATTTCCTCCATCCCTCCGGTGTCCTGCCTGTTTCGGACAACTCCCTGAAAGACTCTCCCTGCATATCGTCCGGTATGGTGATGCCGCAGAAATCGAGCAGGGTGGGGGCGAAGTCGATGTTCTGGGTCAGCCCCTCCACCTCTGTGCCGGGCTTTATATGGCCTTTATACTGCATCAGGAGCGGCATCCCGAACGACTCTTCATACATGAACCGTTTGTCGAACCAGCCATGCTCGCCCAGGTAGAACCCCTGGTCGCTGCTGTAGATGATGAGGGTGTTATCATCCAACCCTGTCTCCTCCAGGTAATCGAGCAGCTGTCCCACGCTCTCGTCCACCGATTTTATGCAGGCCAGATAATCCTGCAGGTAGCGCTGATACTTCCATTCGGCGATCTCTTTCTCCGTCATCGGGGTGGTGTGGAACGCGTTGTTGCGCTCCCGGTAGGCAGCGAAGAATCGTTTTTGTTCCCCGGCTGTCATGGTGCCCAGGAAGGCATGTGGCCAGGGGTCGTAGAGCAGCGTGTCGCTGTCGACACCGGTCACCATCTTCAGGTCATGTCCCTCATACATGTCGCGGTAGATGTTCATCTCCTGGTGTGCCGCCGCAAAGCGACCCTCGTAGTCATCGAAATAGGTCGCCGGCAGCGGGAAGGTGACATCCTCATAGAGGCGGTAGTGTCGTTCCGCCGGCACCCAGTTGCGGTGGGGCGCCTTGTGGTTCATCATCAGGAAGAAGGGCTGATCCTCCTCCCTTGTCTGTAGCCACTGCTTGGTGAAGGTGGTGATCAGGTCGGTGACGTAGCCGGCGTACTGCACGGTATCCCTCTCGGTGATGAAGTCGGGGTTGTAGTAATCCCCCTGGTCGTCCAGGATCATCCAGTGGTCGAAGCCGGTGGGCTTTGATATCAGGTGCCACTTGCCGATCAGCGCTGTTTCGTAGCCATGCGCCTGCAGGATCTTGGGAAGGGTCTGCTGTGAGCCGTCGAACGCCCTGTTCCAGTTCGCCAAAAAACCGTTCTTGTGGCTGTGCTTGCCGGTGAGGATGCTGGCGCGGCTGGGACCGGAGATGGAGTTGGCGCAATAGTTATTCCAGAACTGAGCTCCGTTGTCGGCGATCCGGTCGATATTCGGTGTGGGAGCCAGTTTTGATATAGGATGCCCATAAGCGCTGATGGCCTGGGTGGCATGGTCATCACTCAGGATGAAGATGATGTTGGGGCGCTTCTCTGTCTGCTGAGCCATTACCGAC
Source organism: Proteiniphilum sp. (assembly GCA_039683155.1). GTDB lineage: Bacteria > Bacteroidota > Bacteroidia > Bacteroidales > Dysgonomonadaceae > Proteiniphilum. Next base: position 1,246 of record JBDKRY010000260.1, on the reverse strand, counting down.
AATGCCGACAATGCCATCGCCCCTATCGTGAGGTTTCTCATCATCATCATTGTTGTGTTGTGTTGTGTTGTGTTATTTTATGCTTTACTCTACCCTGAAAGTAGCTTCATTCTCGTTGTCATCGGAGCTCTGGGCTACCCATAACGTAAAGCTCCCCGGCTCCGTCTTTTTCTTCCTGTCGATGCCGTAGAAGGCCAGCTCTTCGGAGCGCAGTTCAAAAGAGACCTGCCTGCTCTCCCCCGCTTTCAGGGGTATCTTCTGAAATCCTTTCAGCTCCTTCACCGGCCGTGTGACGCTTCCCACCAGATCGCGGATATAGAGCTGTACCACCATCTCGCCATCCATTGTGCCGCTGTTCTGCACATTGGCCGTGATGAGGATTTGATCATCGGCCGCTTTCATGGATGATTTGTCTAACCTCAGATCACTGATAGTGTATGTGGTGTAGCTCAGTCCGTATCCAAACGGATAGAGGGGAGTAATAGAAGTGTCGAGGTAGCTCGATTTGTAATCGATCGATTCATTTGTAAGGTCTACTGGTCGACCGGTATTTTTTTGGTTGTAATAGATGGGGACTTGTCCCACATTTCTCGGGAATGACATCACCAGCCTCGCCGAGGGATTGTAATCGCCGGCGATCACGTCGGCTATACCGTGTCCGCCCTGTGTGCCGGGGAACCATGCCTGCAGGATGGCATCCATCTGTTCATCTTCCCAGGAGAGATCGAGCGGACGACCGCTCAGGTTGATCAGTACGACAGGTTTTCCGGTCTCTTTCAAAGCTTTTAGCAACGCCCGCTGTGCCTCCGGCAGGCGGATGTCGGTACGTACGGCCGCTTCGCCCGACCAGTTGAAATCTTCACCCATCGCGGCGATAACCACGTCGGCTCTGCGGGCGGCGGATACAGCCCCGGCAATTTTCTCAGGAGAAGTTTCCGTAATTGCAGATCCTTCCGCGTAGATTAGTTTCACCGTGCTGTCTTTATACTTTTCGGTGAGACCTTTAAGGATGGGGACACTCTTGTTGCGGTCACCCAGGCCGGCCCACTCGCCGTTGAGGTTGATGGAGTCGTTCATCAGGGGACCCACCAGGGCGAGGGTGACGACTTTCTCTTTGGTGATGGGCAGGAGCTGGTTGTCGTTTTTCAGCAGCACCACCGATGCGGCGACCGCTTTGCGCGCCGTTTCCATGAATTCGGGCGTCATCGTGTTCTGCCTGGCCCGCTCCTCATCGAGATAACGGTAT
>JBDKRY010000259.1:0-5430 GCA_039683155.1 Proteiniphilum sp. | reverse complement strand
CAGCGCTGCCAGCAGCACGATCATGGAGCGGGGAGCCACCTGGCCTTCGAGCATCGCCTCATCGAGCACCTTGGCGCTGTTGGCGGTGGCGGCCAGGGAGAGGGCATTCTCTTCGCGCTTCTGGAGCAGCATCAGAAAGAGGTTGGCCTTGATCTGCTGTTCGCGGGAGAGCTCCATGAACTCCCGTTCCTGGGTGGGCATGCTGCTGATGCGGCCACCGTAGAGCCCCGCCTGGTTGCGGGCGTCGCGGCGCTGGATGTTCAATCCCCGTTGTACGCTGTTGATGGAGGTGTTGATGTTCTGCCGCAGGCCGGAGATCTGTTCATTGAGGCGCACCATGGCGGGGTTGTCGTCGGTCATGCTCTGTGCAAGCCGTTCCCGTTCCAGCAGCAGCCGGTTATACTCACTGGTGGTGGCCGCCAGCGTGGGATCTTCGATGCCCACATTGGTCGGGATGGTCCTGTCGGCATTGGCGGGGTTGTTCAGATACTCGTTGAGTGAGTTCACCACATTGAGCTGTGTTTCCACCTGCACCAGCTGTTGCTCATACTGACTGCCCACCTGCATGTCGCGCTGCAGGTCGGTCTGGAGGTCGGTGAGCCCCTGGCTACGCTTATACTCTTCCACATCCTGTTCCGCCTCGGTCAGCTCGCTGTTGATGATCGCGATGCGTTCGTTGATGAAGATCTGTGTGTTCAACGCCTCCATCTTGTTGTCCTGGATGGTTTCGTTGTTATAGACCTCCACCAGCGTATTCAGAAAATCCCTTCCTTTCTGCGGATAGGGTGTTTTGATGGAAAAGTCGAGCACCGATGCCTGCTTGGAGGCGGGCTGGATGGAAAGGCTGGCCCTGTATCCCTTGATGGCCGACTCGGGGTGCTGTATTTGTACGTAAAAAGGCCTGGCAGGCGGGGCCACGCCCTTGCGGTCAGTAAAGCTGATGTTCCCGAACGGGGTATGCAGCAATGCCGGCAGTTGACGGAAAGTGGTGTCGACCGTCATGCCGTCCTCGATGCCGGTGACTTTCACTGCTTTTTGTGCATTTACATCGAGATGGAGGATGATGTCCTGCGTGAGCTTATCGAGGTCGCTCTGGTCCATGTCTACAATGACGGGACTCTCGGTATAGAGATCGGTATCCTTTACCCGTCCCTCCACGATGTAGGAGGTATGCAGGTTGAGGCGGTTGATCACTTCACGGATGAGGGAGCGCGATTGCATGATATACATCTCGTTCTCCACGTTGGTCACGGTGCCGAACATGCCGAACTCCAGACCGTCGGGTGAGGCGGACATGGGCCCCATGGTGGACTTGGCATCCTTGAGGATGATGCTGGAGGTGACGTTGTAGATGGGGGTTGTGTAGCGCAGATAGAGGAAGGCGATGGCAAGGGCCAGGATGAGGCCCAGCACGAACCACCTCCAGTAGCGGGCAAAGCGCATCACGATCTCCATGATGGAAATGGTTTCCTCGTTGTTTTCCTCACGGAGTCCTTGTGCCACCGGTTGTATTTCTGTCATAGTTGAAAAGTTTGCCTGAAATTGATATGCTTGATTGTGATGGTTTGTCTTACTTGAGTACGTTGATGAGCAGGGTGGCTACCGAGATGAGGATGGAGGTGGCCGAGAGCCAGATGCCGGTGGCGCTCCCGATGTCGGAGTTCCTCGCTTTGGTAGCATTGGGTTCCACGTAGACCACATCGTTTTGCTGCAGGTAAAAGTTGGGCGAGAAGATCAGCTCCCGGTCGTTCAGGTTCATCATGATGACCTGCTTGTTGCCGTCGGCATCCTCGCGGATGATCTTCACGTTGTCGCGTTTTCCCCAGATAGTCATGTCGCCGGCCATGGCCAGCGCCTCCAGGATGTTTACCTTCTCGTTGCTGATGGTGAAGGTGTTGGGGCGCGCTACCTCGCCGATCACCGATATCTTGTAGTTCACGAAGCTGACGGTGACCACGGGCTGCTCTTTCAGGTATTTGCCCAGCAGGCCGATTAGTTTCATTTCTGCTTCCCGCTTGGTGAGTCCCTTCAGCGTGATCATGCCCAGCACGGGGAAGTTGATCTGGCCGTTGTTGTCCACCAGGTAGGTCTGCAGTTGGGGTTGTGCCGAGGTGGTGAGTCCCGTCATCCTGGCCGGCACGGTGAGGTTGAACGCCTGCACCGCCTCGGGGTCTGTGGCGCTCACGGTGATGGTGAGCTGATCCTTGGGCATGATGCGTGCATCGTAAAGCGGTGTGGTCTGTGCATATTCCGCCATATCGGCTTCGCCGGCACCCTGGAGGTAGGCCACATTCTTTGCCGAGTTACACGCTGCAAGCAACACGATCACACTGAGTATCAGAAACAGTCGGATTCCTTTTTGCATAAAGTAAGATTATTGCGTAAATACGTTTGGTTTAAAAAAATCATCGGGTTTGCACGTTGTCTGTCGTTGCCGATGACCGCACATTGACCGTACACTGCACAACGAAGCACAAAAATAGTACAATTTCACGAAAATAACAGCCAAAAGCTCCGTAAAATATTACATACGCTGTTTTTTTACACAATGATAGTTGTCAGCTTTAAGCTTTAAGCTTTGAGCTTTTTAGCCGGGATTGGTGTAACTATCAGCGGTCAGCGTTCAGCTCGTGCGCCCGATTCGCTAAGTTAAACAATATCAGGGCAGGAATAGTTTAACGAAACGGGAAAATTTAGTCAGCGGTCAGCTTTTTGGCTTTCAGCTTTCAGCTTTCAGCTCTCAGTTTTCAGAGTCCGGCTCTTTCCGTCTGTCTAACGGATCCAGGAAGCGAAAACCGCTTCTGTTTCCTGGAGCAAGACAAGTGAGCAAAACCTTACTGCAGGAATTTGCCAAAACCGAATACAAACAAATGGCATATATCAATTTTCAGCGCCCAAACGCTCCGAAAAATCTGTTTGAAATTGATTTTGATGCAGACAAATGTTCAATTCATGAAAATGGTTTACTTTTGTAGAACAATCTGAAAGAAAACAATAAATTGCTGTTATGTCGATTCAATTTGGGAAAACATGGTGGGGCGAGCAGTGGCTGCGCTCACTGGAAAATGTGGATTACGACAACCGTCTGCCCCGTGGTGCATCGTACGCACGAAAGGGTTCTGTGCTGTCGGTGAAAATAAAAGAGAACACGATCACGGCGAGGGTCGCGGGAAGCAGGGCTACTCCCTACAAGGTCAATCTCATTGTGCCTCCTTTTTTCGAAGAGCAGGTGGAACAACTGATGGAGAGGATTGTAATGAAACCTGCCTTGATATCTAAATTGCTGAACAGGGAGCTGGACCCTTCCATGCTCGATATTGCCGAAGCAACGGGACTGAAAGTGTTCCCGCGACAATGGACCGATTTCAAGATGCAGTGCTCCTGTCCCGACTGGGCCGTGCCCTGCAAGCATCTGGCCGCAGTGATCTACATGGTGAGCAGGGAGATAGACAACGATCCGTTCCTCGTCTTCAGCATCCATAACGTGGATCTGATTGCTGAATTAAATAAAAGGGGTATATATATTGCTGAGCAGAAGCAAAACGGGATCCCTCCCCTGAGCTCCTTCCTTGTTCCTTTAAAACAAAACCGTCTGCCCGTCGGAGAGGAGCGGGTTGATGAAAAGGTTGATTTTTCCCGACTGCGCGATATTGCCTCTCCACTGGTGCAGCTACTGCCCGCGATGCCGCCCTTCTATCCGGGAGGAGATTTCAGGGAGATCTATGCCGATCAGTTCATACGCCTGGGGAAAGAGGCTGGACGAATACTGAAAAGGAAACTCGACCTGAACGCGATATTCCCTGCACCGGCGGAAGGAGAGGGTATCACCCACCATACCGACCTATACATCACGATCGATAAGGAGTACCGGGTGACGGTTCACACCCCGGAGGCGCATATTGACAGCATTGAGACACTGATGCCGGCGTTGTTCAGACTGGATCCGGGTTACCTGACCGACTATCAGCCGTCGGTAGAGGCGCTGTACAAGGTGCTGTATGCGGCCATCCACCTCACTGCCAACGGAAATATTGTTCCTCAAATCGTACAGCTGGGAAATAAAAAGTATATGATCCGCTGGGTACCTGCCATGATGGATGCACAGGTGCGAAAGCTGCTGGAGAAGCTATCTGCCACCTTGCCTGCCGACCTGTTACAGTTGGCAAGGAGTGGTAAAAATGGAGTGAAATTATCCGCCCTTGAAAATCAGACCACGGAGCTGTTGTCGCTCTTCATCTCATCCCTGGTGAAGGGGTTGTCCAGACCTTCGAAAAACGATCTGTTTGAAGATCTCTTCTTTAATGGGAAGATGTATGCCTTCGCGGGAGTGGGAGAGAATGCCCTGAGCGGGGGCATCAAAGTATGGCTCGACAGGTATTCTCTTTCCGCTGAGGTCTACAAGCCACTGATTACCGTTACGGCACTCGAGGATGAGGATCTTTTTGATGTCTCGATCAGTATCGAAGAGAGTGCAGCCCCCGAAACACTGCCCGTGCCGCTCACATCGTTGTTGAGAGAGGAGGCATATGTGAATAAACGGTTCAAGATACTCCAGAGCCTCTCGTTACTCTCTCCCTTCATCAAGGGACTTGACAGACATATTGACACGCTGGGCGAAGAGCCGATCCGCTTCGACAATGCATCGTTCGCACCTTTCCTGATGGAGGTGCTGCCGGCCATCCAACTGCTCGATATCAAGATCCTTCTTCCCAAATCACTGCAGCATCTGCTACACCCTAAACCGTCGCTGATGGTGAAAAAGAAACCGGAAGAAAGTGGGTTCCTGCGACTGGACGACCTGCTGGCTTTCGACTGGCAGGTAGCCCTGGGTGACACTCTGCTATCACCTGCCGAGTTCAGTAAGCTGATGAAGCATGCATCGGGGCTCTTTCGCTTCAAGGAGAACTACATCTACGTGAGTGAGACAGATATGATGAAGCTGCACAAAGTCTTCACGCAGGAGAAACCGATGAACGCCTATCAGTTGCTGCAGACGGCCCTCAGTGGGGAGTACGAGGGTGCGCCCGTGAGACTGACCGCTGAGGTGAAGGAGCTGATCAATGAGTTGACCTCGGACAAGAACATCCCACTTCCGGAAGGACTGAATGCTTCTTTACGTCCCTATCAGGAACGGGGCTACTCCTGGATGTACCGCAACAGTCGCATCGGTTTTGGAAGTATCATCGCCGACGATATGGGGCTGGGAAAAACATTGCAGGTGATCGCCATCCTCCTTAAACTGAAAGAGGAGAACATGATCACCCAAAAAAAGAAAGCATTGGTGGTGGTACCCACGGGGTTACTGACCAACTGGCAGGAGGAGATCGCACGCTTTGCCCCTTCCCTCACCACCCATATCCATCATGGTACGGCACGCGACTTGAAGCTGTTCGACGCGGACGTGATGCTGACGACCTATGGTGTCTGCCG